>JALZVK010000262.1 GCA_023301005.1 Saprospiraceae bacterium
CATTAGCATCTGTTACTGTAATGGTATATTCAGATGTTTCTGAAAGTGGAAGAATACTTGGATTCAAACAATCCGTACAACTCATTCCTGTAGTAGGTGACCATTGAATATCTGTAATTACATTTGGAGAATTTATCGTAACATTTATCGAAGCTGAATCTGGGAATGTCTGTCCGTCAATTACATTACCAGTTATTACTGTTCCGTCAGGATCATCAACTGCTCCTGTATCAGTAAATACACAATCTCCATCTTGTACAGAAATCGTATAAATATCTTGTGGTAAATTCATAAACACAGGACTAGTTTGGAAATTAACTCCATCTATACTAAAGCCTGTCCATGTCGGTGATGGATTTAATATTTCTAAAACTCCATCCGAATCACCAGGACAAGAAGGTGATATAAAGTCAGTTGCAAGATTAATGTTATTATCTTCAACTATCTCAACACTTCCTTCAGTTGTACACATATTATCATCGGTAACAGTTACACTATAAATTCCTGCTGGCAAATTATTGACAGTAGGAGAATTACCTGCACCTGAGATACTCCAATCATAATTAGTCGCTGTTCCATTGGAAACAAAAACTGTTGCTGAACCAATATTTCCCGCAGGACATGTAGGTGTTGCTTGGAAATTTAAATCAGGTAAATTGAAATTCGTCAACGTAATTGAACTGGTAGAATCACATCCTAATACAGATGTAAATGTTGCAGGATAAACTCCTGGAGCACTTACATCTTGCCCATGAATGACAATCGATTCGCCTGGACATACTTGCTCTTGTCCTGAAGTAGATATAGATGTAAAGCTTAATAAAACCGTATCGACACTATGACAACCAGTCAATGAATTACTTGCTGTTACGATGTATTGCATCTCTTCATCAGGGTTGATGACATTTACAGTTTGACAAGTATCACAATCTAGGAAGTCATTTGGAATCCATACATAAGTATCAAAATCTCCCATAACCGTAAACGATGTATCTTGAGTAGGACATACAACTGCATTCTCAGGCATCGTCATATTTACTGTATTTGGATCAACAATTAATTGTACAGAATCTATTTGAGTTCCTCCACATGAATCAATTACAGTTACCGTGTACATACCTCCATCATAAGCGGTGAATGTAGAATCAGTTGTTCCATCTTGCCACTCATAACTTACAAAGTGTGTTGTCGCATTAAGTTCAATTGCTGCATTATCACAAATCATAATCGTACCTCCCAAATCTAATTCAAACGGTTCAGGTACTTCCGTAAATGAAATCATATTATTTGCATAATCACATTCTCCAATATTTGTATTAGGGAAATCATTCGCTAAATTGAAAGGTGTATTCGTTGAGCTATCATCATTGACAACAATGAAAACTGGATCGTCATACTGCGCTGGAATTGTAAATTCTACAAACGTACAACTATCAGGTTGAATAACTGATCCTAATATTTCTGTATCCAAAGTAGTTGCAGATCCAGCAGTTGGGTCAGCGGTATAAAATGTAATTGGAGTTGTATTTGATAATTCGTTATCACCTGTATTACAAATTTCCAAAGTAACTATCAACTCATTTAAATCACATAAAACATCAACACTTGCTATCGATGCATCTGCTCCAAGTTGCTCGCCATGTTGTGTCAAGAAGTTATTTAAAATAACATCATCACCAACTATGTGATGCTCTTGCAAAACAGTTGGTGCACTCATATTATCAGAAATATTTACATTAAAGTAAGCTCCCTGATTCCAAATCTCACGAGTAGTCTGCCAAGGGAAACTACTTGAAGTATAAGCTCTTAATCGTCCGTTATTATCATTTACTGCATCTATTAAAGTTGCTGCACCTGTTACTAATATCTCAGTCAATCCATCACCATCAACATCAACTACTACTGGAGTCTCATAACGAGTGATAGAAAAGAATTGGTCAGTAAATAAAAGTGCACCATTCGTTCCATCTAATATTTCTAATCCAATTTGCCCTCTACTAACTACTTCAAAATCACCGTCTCCATCAAAATCAAAAGTAATTGGGCTGGTATAATTACTATTATCCTCCATCGCAGGAGTACTCCATTTTAAGGAGAAGTTATTTTCTAATGCTACGATGTCAGTTGATGTTTTAAATACCATTTCTATTTGACCATCGCCATCAATATCAGCAAGTGTGGAAGGTGATGCATTATCATTAGGTATAAATTGTCCAATGATTGCATTGGTTTGTAAATCCCAAGCATAGATAAGTGGATTACTTGAAGATGGGAAGAATTGGTTAAACACAGAAACAACTCCATCCAAATCTCCATCTTTATCTATATCTGCAATCGAAACAGCTCCATTCTCTAAACCAGATTGAACAATTGGAGCAACTATCCCTGAAGCAAGATTTACACTATAAACTGTATTTCCCATTACCAATTCCAAACCTGAACAATTTGGGCAGGCAGCATCATCTAATACATCTACTGCTACTGGCAGTTGAGCATCGGCAGCAGTAACCGGTACTGTCGCAAGTACCGTTAAATCAGAAGAATTAAAAATGATATTACTTCCATAAACTTCTGGCGTTCCGTCCTCATCAAAATCTGCAATTCCTATTGTTCGGACAATTGATCCAAAAACATTGAAAGCTGCCGTTTGTGTTCCGTCATGCTCAAAGCGATAAATGTCACTACCATTGAAATAAAATATCTCACCCGTTCCATCTTTATCGACATCCGCTACTGCTAGTTGTCCATGAATGGTAGTTGCAGTTGTCGGAACTGTAATATTCATTTCGTTATTTCCGTTTCTTCCATCTATAATTCTTAAGGTATTACTTCCTGCTGCTCGATTAGGAACAATCACCTCAGGCCAACCGTCTCCATCTATATCAGCAGTAATTGGAGTTCCTGTATTGGAAACATCAAAGTCTGTTTCCCATTTTATTTCAGCGTCTACTTGATCATCTGTATTGGTGAAATCACAATCAGGACATTCGTCATAAAAGAAATCATCACAACCTGCCAAACCACAACACTCCGAATCATAACAATCTATCAAACCATCGCCATCATCATCAATTCCATTTCCACATATTTCCCCACAAATAATTTCTGTGATTACAATCGAATCTACAAACTCACATGCACCCATCGCAATAGTCAAAACATAAACTCCAGTATCACCTACTGTAATCATTCCAGTAGTTGCTCCTGTACTCCAGGAGTAATCTGCACCTGGTACATTCGTACCGATTGTAATAGAATCTGTATTACAAATCGTTGTATCATTTCCTATATCAAATGTGAATGAATTGTTTTGAAGATTATTATTTACAAGATTAAAACTTCCCACACTATTATCGAAATGCTCGATTCCCGTTTCTATATTGTTATTGTAAAATGAAGAATTACCAATCAATAACACCGCTGTAGAAGTTACAGATTGGTCAGAGATATTACCTCCTAAGAAAACTGCTCCACCTTCTGATTGATTCATAAATCCTGCTCCATTACTAGTGGTCGCTGAATTATTGAAGAAGAAACAATTACTAATAGAATGATTATTATTAAATGGAATTGCAGTATTCGTTTCATCGAAAATTGCAATCGCTCCACCAGCATTTCTATCTAAACCTAAATCCGCATTATCAGCTGCAGTACTGAATACTGAATTTTCACAAAAATAACTTTGAGAGATATTTACATTTCTTACAGAGTATAAAGATAATGCTCCACCTGTTGCACCATTCGCAAGATGCTCAGCTCTGTTATTTGAAAATTCTGAATTAGTAACTGTAATCGAAGCATTCGTATTAACAGCGGAAGTATCATTTACATTACCATTAAAGAATACCGCTCCAGTTGCAATACGTTCGATATTCGCAGGATCATCATCAATCGTTTCATTATTTATTATTCGACAATCATCAATCGTTACATCTAATGTAGATTCAAAATTGTTGACTAAATATATTGCAGCACCTCCAGCATTGAATTCGCCATTGGTACAAGCTTCTTCTAAAGACTGTGTATTTTGAATTGTTAATTGTGCAAAGTTGATTTGGTTCGAAACTGCAATTCCATTATTTGGAAAAACAGGTGGACATACATCTCCTGTATAATTATATACAAATCCTCGACGCACTCCTTCCCCATCAATTATTACAGGTCCATTATCTTCTACTCCGTAAAATGTAACAGTATAATCTTCTGGAATCAAAGCTACAGGTGTAGTCGCAGCAGTTGCCGCTGGCAAACCATAAGTTCCACTATGAATAAAAATAGTATCTCCACTACATACTGAATTATCTAAAGCATATTGAATTGTCTTACAAGGACTACCAGGTTGTCCACACATAAATACATCTGTACCAGTTGCATCATCTACATGCGTATTTCCAAAACAATCAATAACTGTTACTTGAAGCGAAGCTGTAATATCACAATCTGCATCTGCATTACTCGCTGTCAATGTCAAAGTAAATACTCCTGCTGAATCAAAAGGAAGAACTTGGTTCGCAGCATTTCCTACTACTATTCCATTTAATGTCCATTCAAATGTCGAAGCATTTGTAGAGTTACTTATAAATAATCCTTGATTATTAATCACGATAGTCGTATCACCTCCTGGAAGAATAGAAAGATTTTCGATTGGACTATCACAATCATTCATACAAGAAATCGTATTAGCTAATAAACTAGAACGAGCACCTGTTATAAAAAATGTCATTCTATCCGCTTGACCTTGTGTAAATGCAGACATACATTCCAATGGATTAATATCCATATAATTTTCACGTAAATCATTTTCGTCAACCGTAAAAGGATTGTTAGGATCTGCAAGATTCACATCTGTAAAACAACTATTTTCATCTACCTCACATGGTGCTTCTGCAATCGTCCAATCAGGTGGCGTATCACATACCATATCTCCATCCATCAAGCAATTATCATTTCCGCAACCTGCATGGAACGTACTATACAATCCTAAGTAATGTCCCATCTCTCTAACTAAAGGAACTGTATTCTCCTCATCCGCTCCAACAAATTCAGCTTCAATTACAATTCCATCCATATCAGTTCCATGAAAAACTGGTAAGTAAGAATATCCTTTTACATCTGGATTTACAATCGCATCACTACCAACCGATCTGACAATCCAAATATTTATATATCGAGTAGGATCCCATCTTGACAAATTCTTCAAGGCTTGATCTTCCGTTTCCAAAGTCATATCGGTTAAAGCATCTTCAGTTCTTGTTACACCTGTAGATGGATCTCCATCAGGGTCAGTTTTTGCCAAACAAAATTCAATCTCCGTATTGACTCCTGTACCTTGATCGTAAAAATTTACATTCTCATAAGCATCATTTAGAAAATCAATCGCAGTTTGCACTTGTGCATTATCAATATTTTCAGCACCATTCTGATGAACGATATGAACTACAACTGGCAAAGTAAAATCTGCCTCTGGTGCATTTCCAACATTAACGATATAATTTTGATAAGGAGCTTCTTGAACATCTAACAAAGTTTTGACAGTTGGATTTTTTTCAATTTCACGCTGGAGCATATACTCGGTTGCGCTCATTGGATAATCATTAAATCCGTCGTCATTAGAAGTTGTTGTCGTATTAGTTTGAAGATAACTTATTGCTAATACTCCAACTAATAAGGAAGAAATAATAGAGAAAGAAATACTTTTTGTAAGTCCGTACATTTTAGATGTTTTTTGTAGATAAATAGTGCTTCCTCAAATTACTTTGAGGTTTTATTTTTTATAAAAATTCCTAAGGAATTCGAATTAAATAAATTCAGATTTTTCGGTTGTTTATTTTGTTCTTAGTTTTCACTTTGAAAGCATGAGTTTATCTGCATAAATGAATGATTTCAAAGTGAAAACTAAGGATAAAATAAATAGCGAAAATTTTGAATCTATTTAGTTCGCATTCCTAAGATTAGTAATATTGAAAAGAATGAATATGAAGTTGGTATTATTACGTGCGTAGCTTTGATTTTATGAAGCCCAAAATACAATATTTTTTGTTTTCTAAATAGAAAAAAATTAAAATGTGAAAAATAGGAGACGAATGGAAAAATGTTGAATACTTACAAAGATTTGGGAGGTTTCAGTCTATACTTTGATCAAGTTAAGGCAATAAAAAAATCCCAAATTTTCTAAAAAGAAAATTTGGGATTTATAATTTTATTTAAAATCGAAATTCAAAGAATTTCAAATTCAATATTTTTTTTTAGTTGTAAGAAGGAAGGAATACAACTCTTCTATTTTGAAGTCTACCTTCTGATGTATTATTATCAGCTACTGGTCGATTTTCTCCATATCCAATTGCAGTCAATCTACTTGAACTAATTCCTTTGGATATTAAATATGCTTTAACAGCATTTGCACGATTTTGAGATAGTACTTGATTGCTAGTAGTAGCTCCTTGAGAATCTGTATGACCTTCTATAGTTACAATCATATTTGGATATTGATTCAATACTGAAACTACATTGTCCAAAATAGCATAAGAACTAGAACGGAATTTATCTTGACCTGAACGGAAATTAATTCCTTGTATTGCACTTTCGAATACACTTGAAACAACTGCATCTCGTGTTCCAGTTGTACTTGTTGTAACTGTACCACTTTCAAAAACAGTATGTACGTGACCTGCATCATTATTATGAGAATGCTCTCTACCTTCATGCGAGTGTGTATATGATCCAGTTCCTTTTTTGAAATCAGAAGCATTAGCTGTTCCAGTTACAGCGCTACCGTTATTGTGAACATGCTCCCCTGAATTTGCATGAGAGTGCGTAACTCCGTTATGTGCGTGAGACATTGATCCAGTATTGGTTGCTGGTGGTGGAGGTGGTGGTGCAACATCTACAACCACTTCTTTTGCAGGACAACCTGCTTCAGATACTATACCTGCCACATTTGGACATTTATCATCCTTATCAAGGATACCATCACCGTCAGAATCAGGACAACCACCTGTAGATTTAGCACCTGCCATATTCGGACAATCATCTCTATTATCTGCAATTCCATCTCCATCAGAATCTGGACAACCTGATAAAGCAGCTACTCCTTTGATATTTGGACAATCATCATTTTTATCCATAATACCATCTTCATCTGTATCAGGACAACCCATAAAATTAGCTAATCCAAAAGTGTTAGGACAAGTATCATCTTTGTCAGCGATACCATCTCCATCAGAATCTGGACAACCATTAAATGCTTTAATTCCAGGTACATCAGGACATATATCTTGTTTATCTACAATGCCATCGCCATCTGTATCTTTTCGTTTTCCTAAAGAAAAATAAGCTTTAGCACCTCCAAAAAGATATATATCATTCTGGTCAGGATTAGCGGTTAAACTTACACCATCATAGTAGTCTGAGATTGGAAGTCTTACTCCTGTTTCTAAACCAAGTGCAAAACGCTCACTTAAATAATATTTTAAACCAAGTCCTACAGGAATGGCTAGTGTTATGTTATCACCTTCATCTTCATCTTCTGTAATTTCTGGCAAAGTAGAATTATTCCAGTCCACTTCAGGTCTATTAAATCCTAATCCTATACCACCAAAAATTACTGGCGTTAGTGTTCTCCTAAAATCACCATTCTCTAAAAATCTTCTTTTAGCTAAAGGTTCCCAATCTAAAAGTCCTGATAATTCAATGAATTTATTTTCAAAACTCCAGCCTCGGGCTGCATGACCTGGGTTATCAAAATGAGATTCATCTGCATTGAGATTAAAATAAGTACCCTCCACTCTTAAGCCTAATTGTTGTTTCAAAGGAAATCGAAGTCCGATACCATATGAAAGTTCTGAGTTATCCAAGAGATTGATATTCTCATCAGTTTGACAATGCAAATCTCCTTGAAATGCAGATAAGCCTAATTTAACAGAACCGTTAATTTGAGCAATAGAAGGTGAGTAATACATAAATATTACAGCAAGTGTTAATAAAAAATTCCTCATGTTAAAATGTTGTTGTTTTTTAATTATTATTTTAAAAACCGGTTAAATTCAGAAAGCATATTATTTGATATGATTTCTGAATTTATAAGAATGATTTTGATTTATGGGAACAGATCAGATTAAATCTTAATGATTTTGGTGTCTAATATTCGTAATGGAGTTATAAGGTTGATAGGTATAATAACGATTTAATAATAGTCTTTCAGAGTGGTTAGGTGGTTAGTATGTTTATAAGACTGGCTTTTTAATTTAAGTAACTAAATTTTAGATCTTTTTTTAAATTACTTTTTTTTCTGGGAGAAAATTTAAGTTAACTACTTCGCCAAAATGCTGAATCTATTTTATTTGCATTCCTAAATGATTTAGCTTCGCTTATGGTTTTATTTAAATTTCTCAACAACAATAGCGAAGCGAAATTATTTATTTTACAAACTAAACATCTGCTTAATCTGATTCGATCTTCTTCTCGATACTTCAATCTCCTCCCCTGTCTTCAAAGTGATTTTTAATTTTCCATTAAACCACGTATCTAATTTTTCGATATAATTGAGGTTAATAATCTGCTGACGATTCACTCTAAAAAAAGTCGCCTCATCCAATGCTTCTTCTAAATAATTCAACGAACGTTGAATCAAAGGTTTGTTCTCTTCAAAATAAATACGAGAGTAATTTCCTACCGATTCAAAAATCCGAATATCACTTAATTTGACAAACCAACATTTCTCACCATCTCTTACAAACACTTGTTGTATTGGAAAATCAGTTCGCTTCGTTTTTGATTCTTCTATATTTAATTTAGCAATCGCTTTTTCTAAGCGTTCTTTTTTTATAGGTTTTAAAACATAATCAATTGCATTATAATCAAATGACTTAATCGCATATTCGTCATACGCAGTTGTAAAAATCACTTTAGGAATTTGGTCTAAACTTTCCAAAAATTCAAAACCATTCATTCCTGGCAATTGAATATCTAAAAACACAACATCAGGTTTATGTTTTTCTAACAATGCTTTTGCATCTTCTCCATTAGCTGCTTCGTGTATCTCTTCAAACAAATCTATCTCTTCCAAAATTTGTATGATTTCCTTCCGTGCTAATCGAGAATCTTCGACGACTAAACAAATACTCATATCATTGGAATTTTGATGGAAGCAACTACATATTCATTTACTTCTTTCATTTGTAGATTGGCTTTTCCGTTATAAATTAATTCAAGTCGTTTTCGAATATTTTCCAAACCAACTCCTAATTTATCTCCGAGTTTGGAAGACGTTTTTAAGCTGCCCGTATTTTTTACATTAATATTCATAAACCCTTCACCTTGCTCAATATCAATCAAAACATCGCCTCCATTTTTCATTTGTGAGATGCCATGCTTCACCGCATTCTCTACCAAAAGTTGTAACATCATCGGCGGCAATTCCACTTCTTCTAATCCTTCATCGACATTGATTTTATATTTTAATTTGTCTTCGTATTGAATCGATAATAATTCTAAATATTGATTGACGATATTTAGTTCTTCTTTTAATTCTACTTTTGATTGTTCAGTATTTTTTAAGGCATATCGAAAAAGGTCGGAGAAATTCAAAAGCATTTCTCTTGCTTTATCCTTGTCTTCCAAAATCAAAGCGCGAGTATTATTTAAAGTATTAAAAACGAAATGTGGATTGATTTGAGATTTTAAAGATCCAAGTTGAGCATCTTTTATTTCGGCAACGAGTTTCCATTTTTCTAACTCGGCTCGATTCCAATTATTAAAAAATTGAATGCAAAAATAAATCATATTCCAATTCAACATGACGACTCCAAATATCAATGCGTTAGCAAGAATTGCTGGAAAAGTAATTTCTCCAAATTTAAAAACAAAAACTAAAATAGAAATCGTTAAAGTTGTAAATACGATGGTCAAAAGTATTGTCGATATAAATACAGCTCCTAATATTTTGATAAAACTATAACTTCTCCAATCTGAATTTTTTATTAAATATCGGTAAACTGTCGTCACTAACAAGCCTACTAAAAATGGAATTATCGTATTTAATAACAATAGTTTTACGGGCAAGCCTGCAAGGTATTGCACAATAAAATTAGATAAAACAAATAAGAACCATCCTATGGTTTGTGCTTTCCAGAAATTCTTATCACCAGTTTTTACCATTTGAAATAATTTTCATTTTTTTAACAGAGTCACGGTAACAACCGTGACTCTGTTAAGTAGTTAGCCAAAAGAAATCGTGTTTTATAAGGATAATATTTTTTTGATAGTTTTCTTTAAAAAATCATTGCATACCCTGCGGTATGGTATTATTTTTTAAAGGAAAACCTGCCTG
>JALZVK010000263.1 GCA_023301005.1 Saprospiraceae bacterium
AAGTGATTAGGTCCACCATAAGGGTGAGGAATAGTTCCATCACTTACATCGTAAACACCAGCACCACTAGCTAATAATCTGTTAAATAATCCTGTATGTACACCTGGATCAAATGGAGCTCCCCAGTTAGAGAATGCACCAAATGCATTATTCCAGAATCCATTTCCATATGCATCTTGATCATCTGGCAAACTTGCTATCTGATTCGCGTGGAAAGATTGATTAACAGTAATTTCAAATTTTTTGTCCAAATCAACATCAGCTCCGTTTTTGGTAGTAATTAAGATTACACCATTTCTTCCAGCCTCTCCGTACAATACTGTAGCACTAAGACCTTTTAATACGTTTACTTCAGCGATGTTATTAGGATCTAAATCCAAGAAACGACTTGATGCAGAAGATCCACCCGCAAGTGTTCCTCTATCTGCATTTGTTTCAGAGTTAAATGGTACACCATCCACTACGAAAAGAGGTTGATTAGTACCTGAAATAGAAGAGTAACCACGAATGATTACGTTAGTTCCTGATCCAGCAAGACCTGAAGTAGCTTGGATGTCTACCCCAGCAACTTTTCCTCTTAATACCCGAGTCACATCTGCCTCTGGTTTAAGTTCGATGTCTTTTGAACCAATAGTTGTTACTGCGTAACCAAGGGCCTTCTTGTCTTTTTTGATACCCAATCCTGTTACAACAACTTCACTTGCCAATATACCCTCAGTAAGAGATACATTAACAACATTGGAAGCACCTAGAGTTTCCTCAAATGTTCCATACCCTGTGTAAGAATATACAAGTACACTTGAACCAGCTGGAACATCTATACGATAGCTTCCATCAATTTCTGTAGTTGTACCTACACCTTCAGCACCTTTAACCACAACACTTGCTCCGATAAGAGCTTCTCCCGTATCGTCAGTTACGGTACCTGTAATTGTTCTCTGTGCTAGCATTGTTCCTAGAACACAGAAGAATAGCATTAAAACTAGTGAGAGTTTTTTCATACTAATCCGATTTTAGTTAAAAAAAGTTAAAAAAAATTAAAAAATTCATTCAATTCAGTTCTGTAGTTTTTCGTTTTATTGTTTCAATAACAAAACTATAATTAGTGTTTTTTTATAAAAAAACTAATCAATCAATAATTCGGTAATAAATTCTGAGCATTAATATTCAGAATATCTCTTTGTTCACGGTAGTTATTTTCATTATTTCAAAATTGTAGATAAACCTACTATTGCTTTTCAGGACAATTCCTAAAAAACACGAGGTCAAGCTAGCATGATACCTTATAAACATTAAGGTATCCAGTATTATTTATATTAAATTTTGAACACATAAGTAAACATTGATTTACGTATAAGTATGTGATTACATGTATTGAATGGTGTTGTGGGCGCAAAAAATCTATGATTGATTTTTAACTATATAGAATATGTTCTGATGGGTAAGATTAAATAATTATCAAAGCCTCAACGGTCTCTAATTATTATTCGCTGCTTAAATGTTAATAACTTTAACAATTATATTAGCGAATTTACACAATTATCATAAAAACAGGCGAAAACCTACCCTTTAAATTAATGATGTATTTTTCTAAATTTGAGACAGATTGGAGAGATAATATTTAAAACAGTTTTCTGTAAAAAATAAAAGATGAAAGTAGTTTTTTAATTTGATGTGACAAATATATAAAAATATATAAAATCAACACCATTTTAGTTTTTTAATTCTCTAAGGTACATTTGTATAGTATTATATAATCCAAAATACAAAGCATCCGAAATAAGTGCCTGACCGATAGATACTTCTAATAAATTTGGAATACTATTTTTGAAAAATCTTAAGTTATCCAAATTCAAATCATGACCCGCATTAATTCCGATACCAATATCATTAGCGACATTTGCAGCTTCAATAAATGAGGCTACTGCCTCATGTTTATTTTTTTTAAAATCATGGGCATAATCTCCTGTATACAATTCAATTCTATCTGCGCCGACCTTTTTTGCACCTTCAACCATTTTTCTTTCAGGGTCTACAAATAATGAAGTTCTGATACCTGCTGCTTTAAGTTCTGAAATTACTTCAGTCAAAAATACTTCATGTTTTATAGTATCCCAGCCGTGGTCAGATGTTAATTGATTAGGATCATCAGGGACAAGAGTAGCTTGGTGAGGTTTGTTCTTTAAAACTAACTCCAAAAATTTAGGAGTAGGATTACCTTCTATATTATATTCAGTTGTCACCAATGATTTCAGACTAGGAACATCAGCATAAGTGATATGTCTTTCATCGGGACGTGGGTGTACTGTTATACCTTGCGCTCCAAATTTTTCACAATCAATTGCGAATTGTTCAAGGTTAGGTAGATTACTACCTCGTGCATTTCTGATAAGAGCTACTTTATTTATATTGATACTAAGTCTAGCCATTGTTAAGAGTGTTTTTATAATTTTTATTTGATTAGCTATATAAGTCTACTATATTGTGTGGCAAAAGTAATATATATTCAAAAGAATGTCTGATAATAATAATCATAATAGTTTCATAAAAAATATTGTTGGAGAAGAAGATCGACCATTTATATTAGGTGCGATATTTCTATTAACTATATTTTTCTGCTCGTTGGTAGGATTAGGATTAATAGCAGGTTATGGCAATATAAAAGGGCTTAACCTTCAAGATGCTATGAGCAGTTTAAGTCCTGATAGTGATGCTGGACTTAGAAATTTTATTCGTACCAATCTATTGATTAATCACTTGACGATGTTTGTTCTTCCCGCGCTTATTTTTTCTTATTTATTTTATAAAAACAAGTGGAACAGCCATTTACGCATTAATGAATTTCCTAAACTAAAGAATCTGATTTTAGGATCTATTATCATTTTAATAGCATTTCCTCTTGCTCAATTAGCATTGTGGTTGAATATGCAATTACCACTTCCAAGTACATTAATCGAAATGGAAGAAGGAACCGCAGAATTAGTTAGAAATCTATTATTAGTACAAGAACCGTATGAATTATGGTTTAATATATTCGTGATAGCAGTCATACCTGCAATAGGAGAGGAATTTATATTTAGAGGTTTTGTCCAAAAAAATATATTGAAAGCTACTAATAATCCACATATTGCGATTTGGGTAGCAGCTATTATTTTTAGTGCTATACACATGCAATTTCAAGGCTTTTTGCCAAGAGTAGTTTTAGGCGGTATTTTAGGCTATTTATTTTATTGGACAGGTAATTTGTGGATTCCAATTTTTGCACATTTTATGAATAATGCTTTTCAAATTGTAGGGCAATATTTCTATCAAAAAGGAATGGTCGATATTAATATGGATGAAACTGTTGTTGAAATAAATTGGGGGATTACTATTGCTTCCATTATATTAGTGCTTGTTTTATCTAGATTTTTAATAAAATTAAATCCAAATGGTTGGAGGGGAAATAGGCTAGAGGTTTAGATTTAGAACAAACTTATTTTAGCTAACTATTGAGAATAACATATAAGAAGTTTTTTTTTGAACAAACTACATATGAAAGGATTAGCAACTAGAGGGTTAACAGCTATTGTTTTTGTAGCAGTAATGCTTGGAGGAATATTTTACAATAAATATTCATTTCTGATATTATTCGGATTGATTACACTACTGAGTTTATGGGAATTTTATACGCTGACATTTAAGAATGAGTCTAATGACTTTTTAAGGAAAATGTATGGAGTATTTATAGGTATAGTTCCTTTCTTAATGGCAGCATTTTATCATATTGATGGAAATTTTGATCCATTAATATTTGTTAAAGAGCACTTCTTGATTTTTTTACCATTTATCTTTTTATTTTTCATTATTGAGCTATTTACCAACTCTAAAAGTCCATTTTCTAATATTGGAAATATTTTTTTAGGACTTATATATATAAGTATTCCATTCACATTACTACAATTTATAGCTATAGATGGTCAAAGTTATTTTCCTAAAATTGTTTTAGGCTTATTACTACTGACATGGACAAATGATACAGGAGCTTATTTGATAGGTTCTATGATTGGAAGAACAAAACTCTTTCCTCGTATTTCCCCTAATAAAACATGGGAGGGTTCGCTAGGTGGAGTAGTCGCAACTTTCGTAATGAGTTGGATATTAAGCACTTACGTAACAGGATTAACTTTATATAGCTGGTTAGTCTTAGCTGGATTAGTTGCAATATTTGGTTCAATTGGAGATTTAATTGAGTCGATGTTGAAGCGAAGTTTAGGTGTAAAAGATTCAGGAAATATCATGCCTGGACATGGAGGATTCTTAGATAGATTTGATGCATTTGTATTCCTTTTGCCATTTGCGGCATCTTATTTACTCTGGGTTCGATAACTATTTGTCGAATAAAGCGTTTGATAAAAATAAGGAATCGTCAAATTGAATGACATTTGTATTATAAAAATTTATTACTTTTACGGACTTCTAACAAATAGATAGAGAAAAACAGAAACCTGAAGAATTTGGAAAATTAGAAATTAATAGAATTAGTACGTTCCTAAATTCTTTAAATTAAAAAATTATTCATGACAATTAAAATACATAAAGAGGGATATAACATATTAGCTGGATTAGCTGTGTTTTTAGTTGTTGTTAATCTTAGTGTTTTTTGGTTTTTTCCAAATGCATTAATGATTGTAGGAATTGTATCTATGGTATTGTTCCTATTAGTACTACAGTTCTTTAGAAATCCTAACAGAGAGATTACATTGACAGATGACAATATTGTATATGCTCCCGCTGATGGAAAAATAGTAACTGTAGAGGAAGTCGTAGAAGTTGAATATTTTAATGCTAAACGACTTCAAGTTTCTATATTTATGTCACCTGTAAATGTGCATGTAAATAGAAATCCAGTAAGTGGAACTGTTAATTACTTTCGCTATCATCCTGGAAAATATTTAGTAGCATGGCATCCTAAATCATCTACAGAAAATGAAAGAACGACAACTGTAATTACTAATGGAGAAGAAGAAATTATGCTTCGACAGATTGCAGGTTTTATGGCCAAAAGAATTGTCAACTATCTTGATGTAGGAGAAAAAGTAGAGCAAGGAACAGATATGGGATTCATTAAGTTTGGTTCTAGAATGGATATTTTTCTTCCATTGGATGCTAAACTCGAAATCAAAATTGGACAAAAAGTAAAAGGAAATAAAACTATCATCGCAAGAATCTAATTGCTCTTTTAGTTTCATTTATAAAACGTATTAAAATAAACCTTTCATTCCTTATGGAATGAAAGGTTTATTTTTTTATGGTTTGATTCTAAAAATGTACATTTGTAATGATATGTTTTTATATCAATTTATCATGTCAACATTTTTTCACTTTATTTTTTCACATTTAAAATAGAATACTATGCGCTGGGAAGGAAGAGAAGGTAGCAAAAATGTAGAAGACCGTAGAGGTAGCGGAGGTTCGAGAGCGGTGGGCGGAGTCGGCATTGGCGTTATTATTATGGCAATCATTGTTCAATTATTGGGAGGTGATGGCTGTGCAATCATTCAGCAAGCTGCTGTTAATCAACCTCAAACTCAACAAGCTCCTCAACAAACTTCAGCAGAAGAGGATGCTTTAGCACAGTTTGTAACTGTAGTGTTAAAAGATACGGAGGATGTATGGAATAAGCTTTTTCCTGAGCAATTAGGTAAACGATACCAAGAACCAAACTTAGTTTTGTTTAGTGGTCAAGTTTCATCTGCGTGTGGTCATGCAAGTGCTGCAACTGGTCCATTTTATTGCCCTGGAGATTATAAGTTATATATTGATTTGAGTTTTTACCAACAGTTAAAAAATCAATTCAATGCTCCTGGAGATTTTGCAATGGCTTATGTAGTTGCTCACGAAGCGGGGCACCATGTTCAAAATCTTTTAGGATTTACTAATTATGTACATCAACAAAAGCGAAGCATTTCTGAAAAACAATACAATCAACTTTCTGTAAGATTGGAATTGATGGCAGATTACTTGGCAGGTGTATGGGCGCATCATGCACATAGCATGAATAATATTTTGGAAGAGGGTGACCTCGAAGAAGCGATGCGAGCTGCGCATGCAATTGGTGATGATAATATTCAAAAGAAAAGCAGAGGTTATGTAGTTCCTGATTCTTTTACTCATGGTACATCGGAGCAAAGAATGCGTTGGTTTCAAAAAGGATTGGAAACTGGAAATGCTAGCTTAGAAAACTTAGAGTTCTTTTTTAAGACGAGCGAATTGTAGAAAATAATTTAAAATAATTTCAAAAAAATAAAAGCCCAAAATTTTCAGAAATGAAAATTTTGGGCTTTTTATTTTTCAAAAAATAAATAAATTTATTTTAAGAATTAACTGAATTCAATTCTGGTGCAAGAGGGAAATCAATTGCGAAATCAGCTAAATTATGAATATAGTTACTTATGATTTTATCTCCTACTACAATGGTTACATCAATCATATTAGCCTCTGAATAACCTGCTGAAAAGAAATTTTCTTTAACTGCAGCACTTGCATTTCCTCTATTTGAAACTGCTGAAAGTGTAAATTCTGCTAATGCATTTAATTTAGAATCAAAAGAAGCAGTACCTGCTCTAAGTTCTAAAATTTGGTCCTCAGTAAAACCATTCATTTTTCCTAAAGCAGTATGAGCTGATTGGCAATATTTACAACCATTGTACTGACTAACAACAAGGTTAATTACTTCTCTTTCTTTTGCTTTAAGCGTTGATTTACGGTTTTGAAGAGCAAGGTAATCACCAAGTGCAGTTTCATTCTTTGCATAGTATGCGTATAAGTTAGGAACAAAACCTAATCCTTTTTGTAAATTATCAAAGATTGCTTGATTGCTTGGAGATACTTCGTCTCTTGTTGGGACATTAAATTTTGACATTGTTTTATTATTTTTATTGAGTGATATAATAATTAAGTTAACAATGCAAAGATGCAGTAAGATTAAAAGTCTTTGTTATGCATTCATTCCCGAAGAATTGGCAATATTTCCCGCTGTAGCTAAATTTCTAAATTCAGAAGATGAAATGCCTTCATATTTTTTAAAAAAGCGGCTAAAAGCTTGAACATCATTAAATCCAATTTCATATCCGATCTCGGAAACTCCTTTGTCTGTATATCTTAGTAATCGTCGAGCTTCCAACATTCTTCTTTTTTGTATGAATTGCAATGGAGTTTTATTTCCTGCTTTTTTAAAAAGATTAGAAATTGTTTTTGGAGATTTGTTGAGTAGTTTTGCGTATTCTGCGACAGTATGTTTTTCTCTAAAATGTTGTTCTACCAAATAATTAAAATCGCGAATAATTTCTATTTTATTATTATCATTAGCTTGATAGTTTTCTTGATTTTTATAAATACGAGTACAAAGAATCAAAATTCTTTTCAACATCATTTGGAGCATTTCCAATTGAAGCGTGTCTTTAGATTCCATTTCTAAAATCAACATTTTCCATACTGCGTCTAAAATTTCAGTTTCTTTCTCAGAAGGAGATAGAATAGGTACATTAGAAGATCCATAGTACAAAATCCCTTTACATCCTACCTCGCTATCATGGTCTAAAATACAATAGAATGGTTTGTTAAAACGCAATAGCTTAACCCCATAGACCTTCTTGATTTCGACTTTATGAAACTCTGTAAGGCAAACAATTTGATTAGTATTAAATTGATGCTCAACCGCATCAATTGTAATTTTATTATTATCAGTATTAAACCAAAGTAATATAAGTTGACCTTTCTGTGTGTCTTTTAAAGCGCTACAATTATCTGATGTTATATCGACTACTTCAAAAAATTCATTCGTTCTGCCTATATATTTCATGTGTAAGTATTAAAAAAAAAGATTAATATTAAAATGCAAAAAAGCACCGACTACGAAAGTAAGTACTTTTTTAATAAACGATTAATTTGGGATATAATTTATCCGATATGTTTTTTCATAAATCGTCGAATAAAACCATTATTGCTAAAAATATCCAAATTGGAACCTTTGTCAATACTTGTGAATGTAGTACAATCTTTTCCGTCCCATCGTGAGTAACCCCAACAATTTGGGCAACTGCTATTTTCAATATAAGTTATGGGACTTAGTTCGGGGTGATAATTTTCTGTAAATAACATAATGAAAAGATTTTAATTAGATTTAATAACAGTCGAAAAATAAATCGTTAAGTTATTATTTGACGGTTACTTACGTACCTTTTAAAAATACTAATTTGAAAATACAGGGGAATTTTTCCAAATGAGTATTTATTAAAAGATAACATATCTAGGATTAGGAAATATGGATGTCATTGGTTTTTGGGAGAAAGGCAATCATTGTTAGATAATTGCCTTCTCCTTTACATAAAACTATTATGCTGAAACACTATATGCTTGAATTTTTGCTTCTAAGGCTGCTTCCATTTGTACACCTACTAGTCGTTCTTTCACTTCTCCATCTTTAATGAAAAATAACGCAGGGATACTACGTACTCCAAAATGTTGAGCAAGCTCTTGATTATGGTCAACGTTTACTTTAGCGATTTCAAAATTGTCAGCATGCTTTGCTGCTAATTTTTCAACTGTAGGAAGAAGCGTTATACAAGGTCCACACCAATTAGCATAAAAATCTAAAAGGACAGGTTTTCCTGATTCTACAATTGCTTTGAAGTCGTCTACATTATTTATTTCTTTCATGATTTTACTTTTTAAAATGAATTAATATTTATTTGCGATTTGATATTACAAATATGGAGGTAAAAGAGAGGTGGTGAATAGTTAGTTCTTCCTAATGAGTTGGCAATTTTTCCCTTTCTAGTATTTTTCTTTGATAAATAGGATTTTTAATAAAAAGAACTCTCCGAAGCTTACGTCGGATACAAAAAGAAAGTTTTTTCATAGCTCCGACTTTTAAGTCGGGGAGTATAAAAGGTAATTTTGGGCTTTAGCCATACAATACAGAAAGCATATATGGCTAAAGCCTAAGAACTTTGATTTTACCCCGACTTAAAGAAATCTTTAGAATCAAAGTGTTGAGTCCAAGTCAGAAGACAATTTTCAATTATCAATTTTTCATTTTCAATTATTAACTGCGGTTTGCAACTCTTATTTAATTCAACTGTTCTTCCAAATAACAAATCCCTTGTTTTTTCGTATTATTTTGGGGAAAAATAGAAATCACATTTCAAATAAAAATAATTCGTATTTTTGACCGCTTTTTGAAGAATATGTATAATTGTTTAAGTATATCCATGAATAAGTTTTCTAAAATTATTCGACAACATATACACTTAAACACCCATACACTTAAACACTTTTAAAAAAAAAGAATGCAGTTTTTATATCCATCATTTTTGTGGGCGTTATTGGCACTAGCCATTCCGATTATCATTCACTTGTTTTATTTTCGAAGATTTAAGAAGGTATATTTTACGAATGTAAAATTCCTTAAAGAGGTCAAAGAAGAAACAAGTGCAAGACGGAAGTTGAGGAACTTACTAGTGTTATTGATGCGATTGCTTGCTATTGCAATGTTAGTGTTAGCATTTGCACAACCATTTATTCCGCAAGATACCGAAGTACAAAAAGGAGATAAATCCGTTAGTGTATTTATAGATAACTCATTCAGTATGAATGCGTTAAGTCAAGATGTACCATTGATTAAAAAAGCTAAACAACGAGCAAGAGAGGTGGTGAATGCTTATTCAGTAGAAGATCGATTTCAGATATTGACCAATGATTTTGAAGGAAGACATCAACGATTGGTAAGTAAAGAAGATGCTTTGACGTTGATAGATGAAGTCAAAACGACTCCTTCCGTAAAAGAAATTTCAAAAGTTCTAACAAGACAATTACAAGCACTCAATACGAGTAAGTTGGAAAACAAATCAGCTTACGTAATTTCCGATTTCCAAAAGAATATTTCTGATTTTCAAAATTTCTCTGATACGATAATGGAAATGAATTTGATTCCATTACAATCTGTACAAGAGCGAAATATCAGTATTGATACTGCTTATTTTGATTCGCCAGTTCAGATGTTGAATCAGACGAACACTTTAGTTATCAAAGTGAGAAATCATAGCGATGACGTTGCTGAGAATATTCGATTGAGTCTAAAACATGATGGTCAGACTAAACCAGTTGGAACATTAACGATTCCTGCAAGGTCGTCAAAAACTGATACTGTAAATATTACTGTTCTTAAAACAGGTTGGCACGAAGCAGAATTAAACATTACAGATTATCCAGTTCAATTTGATGATACTTATTTTTTCAGTTTTAATGTAGCGGAGGAAATCAATACATTGGTTATCAATGAAACTTCTA
>JALZVK010000264.1 GCA_023301005.1 Saprospiraceae bacterium
GTAAAAAAGAGACTCGCCATTCGTAGCCAAATTTTCGATAATCTTTTTGTAATGAAAAATTAGCATTGATAATTCTTTCACCTATATAATTCAAAGGATTGGTATAAGACACCGCACTAGGATTAACTCCCAATGAGCTATGGTCTCTTCGATACATAACTTCTGTTGAAAGTTTCATCGCTCGATAAGCAAGATTAAATCCAACTAATCTGCTCTGATGAGGAAGATTATTAAATACAGGATCAGTATCAGAATTACCTACATAGTTTTCTAAGTTGACAAAATCGAGTGAACCTGTGGCATATCTTCTAGGATTAAAAAGAGTATCATTGTCATGAAAAATATTCCAATCATCTCGATAGGTATAACTCCCAAAAAGAGAATATCGCAAAGTGTTTTTTCTTTTACCTAATCGACCACCGAAGCTTACATCTAAATTTGTAAACTCATTACTACCTATAGCAAGATTCGCTTGGGTGAAGACAGGTCGCTCGGTTTCTTCCAAAACAATATTGATTATTCCGCCTGATGCATCAGAACCATATAAGGTACCCATTGAGCCATAAATGATTTCGATACGTTCTGCTTGTTGGATAGGAATTTGAGCACCTATGGGCATTCCTTTAGCGACAGATGGTTTGATAGGATTTCCATTGAGAAGAATTTTTGCATAAGAATTTCCAACCAATCCTCTTATCAAAAATGTCTCTCCTTCTAATGCCGATCCAGGTTGTGAGACTTTGATTCCAGGTTGCATTTTAAGCGCATCGACTAAAGTACGATAACCATTGTTTCTGATTTCTTCTTTAGTAATTACGTAAACGGTAAAAGGTAAGTCTTCGAGATTTTTCGAAGAACGAGTAGTTGCATATACTTGTTGAGTGGCTTCGGTAGTTTCTGAGATTTTAATATCATCAATAAGCAATTGGTCTGTAGTCAGAACAATACTATCTGCCTGACTAAACAGCAAAGCAGGCAGGAAGATTAATATCAACCATGTGTGTTTTAAAAATCTCATATTAATGTTTGTTGTAAAATAAAAAATGTAAAACTATTGTTATAATTCTCCCAATAGTTTCATGACAACTGATTTCTTCCTCATAGAAACAGGTACTTTTGAACCATCGTGCATCACTAAATACCCGCCATCAACTTTTACAAATTCTTTAATCTGATGTGAATTGATTAAATGAGATTGGTGAACTCTTGCAAATTTATGTTCACTCAAAAGTTGGTCGTATTCTTTTAAAGTTTTAGTGACTAATAACTTTTGTCCATTCTTAAAAAAGAAAGTAGTATAATTTCCATTCGACTCGCATCGAACAATATCAGAGATTTCAGTTACGTGAATTTTTTCTAAAGTATGCAAAGCCATTCGTTTAGGAAGTGTTTTTTCCTTCACCGTATTGAGTAATAAATCGTAACTGTTTTGTTGGGGAATATTTGCTTTGGATAATTTATTAACCGCTTCCATTAGTTCATCTGGGTCAACTGGTTTGAGTAAATAATCAATAGCTGAAAACTTAAAAGCTTTGATCGCAAATGCATCTGACGCAGTAGTAAAAATTACTTGAAATGAAATATCTCCTAATATTTCTAAAATATCAAAACCACTTCCATCTTGCAATTGAATATCTAAAAAAACAACATCTGGATTTATTTGCTTCAATAATTTTGAACCTGTTACGACTCCGTCAGCTTCTCCTATAATTTCTACATCAGGACAGTAAGTCGCTAAATCTTCTTTTAAAGTTTCTCTTGCTAAAGCAACATCATCGACAATTGCAGCTTTCAATTTCATGTTTTTTTATTTACAAAATATCAAAAAATAGTTAGACTAAGGAATGGTACAAGAACTAAATTTACTTTTTCAAAAAAATGAGAATGGCTAAATACACTCCAGGAATAATTCCAATGCAAAATAATATGATGAGTTGTAATAATTTGAGCCATTGTAATTTTTCCATTTGTGAGACCAACCATGTCCAACATAACATCACAAACATATACATTTCTATCATCAAATAAGCACCTATTAAAATTCCTAAATTACTTCCTCCGTCAGGATGTGCTTCCATAAATTCTGCATTGAGTTTGCCTTGATAAATCAAGCCGATAATATTTAAAATTAAAATAAGAACAAAGCCCCAAATGAAAATGGAGGAAGTGCGGTGAGTTAATGTAGGGAGTGAAATATTTTTCATCAAAACAAATATCTTATTTTAACTGTTCATTTCTTATGAATTGGTTAAAAGAAAATATTTGGTTTGTTCTTTTTTTTATTTGGAGTTTTCCGATGGGATACTATAGAAGTCAGTTTCGAAAAATTATTTACGAAACTAACGATTGGAAGATTAATATCAAACCTGTTTTTGTAAAAGAGTTTAAAGGTTTGTTTGGAAATATATTTCCAAATGATGCGAGATATTTAAAAATGAGAAATTTCTATCGCTTTTATTTAGTGGTATATTTTGGTTTATTTTTGATGTGGAAGTTTTACTAAAGTTGATCATCAACAGCTTTCAATTCATCCTCATTAATCTCGCCAAACCATTGACTTAATTTTGACTTAGCCTTTTCTCTCACCTCTTCATTGATATAACAAGCAATCAAAACCAATCCAAAACTCATCACACCCAAGTCATCCGTATATCCTAAAAAAGGAGTTAAATCAGGAATACCATCAATAGGAGATAAGAAATATCCAAGTGAACCGAGAATCACATTTTTTGCCCATTTCGGAGTTTCATTTCTTTTGAATGCATAAAAAAGAAGTAAAGCGGAATAGACTGTTTTAAGTCCTGATTGCTTTGCGTAGTTTTTTAATTTTTTCCAAAACTTGTTTTCGGAGAAATTATCTGAATAATTTTTCATAAAATACTTTTTGTTTAACGACTCCCAAGTTAGATTTAAAATAAATAAATATCATGTTTTTTCGACGAAGGAATAGTTAAATTTTTTACCCACCAAAAATATTACTTTTTACATCTTTAGAAGAAATACGTCGTCGAAAGTAACTAAGTAAAAGAGCAATATTAAGTTTAGTTTTTAAGCACATTTTTTTCCACTAGATTTCCTTAAAAAATAATTCCATACAGAAGAGTATGCAATAATTTTTTAAGAAAATCTATCGAAAAAATCTTGCACTTAAAAATCTAAACTTAATACTACACTTTCACTTTATTTTTTCAAAAAACATATAATATCATGTTAAGTAAAAAACGACGTAGCAACAATAATAGTATCAATGCAGGTTCAATGGCGGATATTGCATTTTTACTTTTAATCTTTTTTTTAGTCACTACTCAGATTGTTGAGGATCGAGGTTTGTTGATTCAATTACCAAGATGGGAAGCGAATCCACCATAATCTATTCTTAATGAAAATAATGTGTTGACCATTTTAGTAAATGGAAAAAACGAATTAATGGTAGAAGGTAAAAGAGCGAGAGTAGGTGAATTGAAAGAGCAGACTAAAATATTTATTTCAAATCCGAATCAATCTAGTCGTTTGCCACAGTCTCCGAATCAAGCAATTATTTCTCTTAAAAATGATAGAAGCACTTCTTACGAAACATATATATAAGTCTATGATGAACTAAAAGGAGCTTATCGAGAATTGCGAGAAGAAGAATCTAAAAAGATTTATAACAAGACATTCACGGTGTTAACAAAAGAGCAACAGAAGGAAATAAAAGATAAAATTCCATT
>JALZVK010000265.1 GCA_023301005.1 Saprospiraceae bacterium
GCATCTTCGATTATGATACGCCTAACTTCACGATGAAGTTTGTTCAAGGTAAATTATTATACAAATTAGGTGTAGAAAAATTTAGAAGATTTCTATATCAATATACCGTTACTGACCGACAAGTCATCGAACAAGTTTTTAATTTTAATACAGCAGAAAAACAAAAAGTCTTTGACTTTTTAATCAATAATGCAAAACCTGAAAATGCGTCTTATAAATATGATTTCTTTTATGATAATTGTGCGAGTCGTATTTATGATGTTTTAAAAGAAGCTTTGGGTGATGATGTCAATTTTGATATTCCTGAAAAAGAATATATCAGTTATCGCAATCATTTAGATTATTATATCGCTGGCAATTATAGCAAAAGTCCGTGGACAGATTTTGGAATGGATTTGATACTTGGAATTCCTGCTGATGAGATTGCGGACTTCAAAGGGGAAACTTATCTTCCTGATCATCTTTCTAAAAATTTGACTTTTGGTAAATTAAGAGCAAGTGTTCCTTTACTCCAAAAATCAAAAATTTTAATTCCTAAAAAAACGCCTGAAAGTATTGCGAATTGGAACTTCCCTCCCCTACTTTTATTTTGGATCCTTTGTGGAATTGCTGCGCTTTTATTTTTAATTAATAACAATACATTTACAAAAGTCTTTGACTTTTTATTATTTCTGATTTTAGGATTATCGGGAGTACTTTTTGTTTTTATGTGGGTAGCGACTGACCATGAAGTTTGTCATAATAATTTAAATATGCTTTGGATGAATCCATTTCATATCTTATTGGCAATCAACATTTTACGTAATAACTTAAAAGGATTTTGGAAAAAATATCTTTTAGGTACACTCGTTATTAATGTAGTATTGATTGTGTTTTGGAAAATATTACCACAGGAATTTCATAGTGCAACTTTTCCTATTATTCTGATGATCTCAATGCGTATAGTTGCTCTTTTAAAAAATGAAAAATGATTCTCTTAGGTATTCCACTTTTACTAGTAGTCACGGCAATCTATTATTACAACATTGCCAAAAAATATGGAAAGAATAAATTTGTGTTTGCTTTATTAGGTTTCTTTCTTCCTCTTCTTCTTCTTCTATTTAGGATTGTAACTTTTGATTTAATAATCACTAATAATCCTGGTTTGTATATTCAATATTGTTTTTTACTAGTAATGGGTGTGTATGTATTATTTATTTTACTTCTTCCACAGTATTTATCTATTAGATGGAAGAAATCGAAAGTTGATTTGGATGACGATAAAATACTTGATGCTTGAATTATAGAAATATAATTATTCTAACTTGGCTATTTCACAGAGTTCCACAGAGAACGTACGAACTCACCGAGTTGCACAGAGGTCTTCAATTCTTATGTCTATGAGGTTAAATTGTTGGAGTTAGAATTTTGAAAAAATAAATTTAGAACATGAAAAAAAATATTATTGTCCTAACACTATCGCTACTACTTTTCCCAATTTTTCTTTTTGGGCAAAATAGAATTTCAATAGATCTGATAGGTTCAATTGATAATTCATTCCGTTCATTGAGTCCTGAAGATAACTTAATCGTTGGTTTGAGGAATGAATATGAAGTCAAAAAAATAGGATTTCGATATGGCGCAAATTTCAATATATACTTCGGCGACCTCGGCGAATCTTATAAAGCTGCGCTAAAAACTGGAGTTAGATATATCAATATTGGTTATGAATCTACGCTTGCAGATGTAGATTGGAGTTTTAGATATATAGAAATTCCACTTGCATTACGATATTATTATGGAGATCGAAAAATTCAATTGTATACCGAATTAGGACTGAGTGCTAATATTCACACGAAGGGAGTTTATGATGATTTAGTTCAGCAACGAAAATGGAATTATGCAGCGATGGTATCTTTTGGATTAGATTTTAATTTGAGTTCCGAAATAGCTTTTTTTTTACAACCTATTTTCCGTTATCATCTTTCTGATTCGTATGTAGATCATGACTATAAGGAAAATTTATATAATACGGGATTGGAAGTTGGTTTAAGAGTTAAGTTGTAAATATTACTTATGCCGTTTTACTTATAAAATTTTGACATTAAAAAGAATATAAGCTAAATAACTAGCTTTATCTTTGTAGGTAATAAACTAAAACATTTTAGATATGAAAAAGATACATTTTATAGCAATGATAATGATCGCCGCAGCAATCATTATGATTTTCTCAGCAGGTGCAGACGTTGCTACTTATGCTGATTTTGCAAAAGCACGAGTAACTGATAATAAAGTAAAAGTAGTTGGAACATTGGTTAAAGAAAAACCAGTTGTTTATGATGAAATGAAAGATCCGAACTATTTTACTTTTTATATGAAAGATGAAAATGGTGAAGAACGTAAAGTAATCCTTAATCAAGGTAAGCCAAATGACTTTGAAATGTCAGAGCAAATTGTATTAACAGGTGCAATGAAAGGAGAAGAGTTTTTGGCTTCTGAAATGTTACTCAAATGTCCTTCCAAATATAAAGACGAAGAGATTTATTTAAAAAATGAAAACGGGTAAGATGGCTCGGCTCTTGAGCTACCCTCATTGTGTTTAGGTGTTCATGTGTATAAGTCTATAGGTTTTCTTCTACCTCAACTTCAATTCACATCGTTACTAAGTTTGTTTAGTCAACATATACACCCATACACTTAAACACATATACACTTAAATATTATGAACGAAATCCAATACATCGGAGAACATCTACTACCAGGTCAACTTGGTAGGTTTACAATAATCTTAGGCTTTGTAGCTAGTTTGTTAGCTACCTTAGCCTATTTTTTTGCGGAGCAACGAAAAGAAACTGACGAGGCAAAAGGTTGGTTGCTAATGGGGCGAGCAGGTTACATCACACATGGGTTAAGTGTATTCACAACCATCGGATGTATTTTTTACATCATGTATAATCGAATGTATGAATATCAATATGCACAACTACATGTTAGTGATGATTTGGATATGAAATATATTCTTTCTGCATTTTGGGAAGGTCAAGAAGGTAGTTTTTTATTGTGGATGTTTTGGCATGTTGTTCTTGGATTTATATTGATACGAGTTGCGAAGTCATGGGAAGCACCTGTAATGTCGATACTATCATTGGTTCAGATTTTTATTGGCTCGATGATACTAGGCGTTTATATTTTTGAAGATTTTAAAATCGGAGCTAACCCTTTATTGATGCTTCGTGATGTGATGGATATTCCGCTTTTTAATAATGAAGATTATGTTACGCTCCTTAATGGTAATGGACTAAATCCTTTACTTCAAAATTATTGGATGACCATTCACCCACCTACTCTATTTTTAGGATTTGCATCTACTACGATTCCATTTGCATTTGCACTAGCAGGATTATGGAATGGACGACATAAAGAAATGTTGAAAGTGTCTTTTCCTTGGGCATTATTCTCAGGAGCGATATTAGGAACAGGTATTTTGATGGGAGGAGCTTGGGCGTATGAAGCATTGACATTTGGAGGTTACTGGGCATGGGATCCTGTGGAAAATGCATCGCTAGTTCCTTGGTTGGTTTTGGTAGCAGGAATACATACACACTTGATTGCGAAAGCGACAGGTCATTCTATACGATCGACTTATATTTTTTATATACTTACTTTCTTTTTTATACTTTATTCGACCTTCCTTACTCGTAGTGGAATTTTGGGAGAAACTTCCGTACATGCATTTACTGAAATGGGATTAGAGAATCAGCTATTGCTGTTTGTCGCTTTCTTCTTTATTGTTCCAATGGGAATGTTTATCGTAAAACAAAAAACAATTTCTACAATTGAAAAAGAAGAAGGCATTTCATCTAAAGAGTTTTGGGTTTTTATAGGTGCATTAGTATTATTTTTCTCAGCGGGACTAATAACATTCTATACTTCGATTCCAGTTTATAATAAAGTCAGAGAGATGTTTGATCCAGCTTTTGTAGGAATGGTAATCGAAGATCCTGTTGCCCATTATAATCAACAACAATTATGGATTGGAGTATTTGTAGGTTTGCTTTCAGGTATCGGTCAATACTTTAGATTCAAAGAATCTAATTTTAAAAATCATTCTAAAAAATTCTATACGCATCTTGGAATTGCATTGTTAGTATCAGTTGGGTTAACGGTATTGGCTACTCAATGGATTAATGCACGAGCATGGCAATATATCTTATTGATGTTTTGTGGAATATTTACAGTCGTTACTAATCTTGATTATCTAATCACTTTTATTAGGGGAAATGTAAAAATCGCAGGTTCAGCAATTGCTCATATTGGTTTCGGATTGATGATAGTTGGGATATTGGCTTCAGGTCTGAATAAAGAATATATTTCAACTGATCCATTTTCTCAACGAGGGGCATTGGATGATGAAATACTAAAACGAAATGTCATCCTATTTAAGGAAATTCCTACTTTCCTTAATGGTTATCAAATCACTTACAAAAGTGATACGATGATTAAAAACTTACGTACTTACGAAATTGATTTTAATCGACTTGGACCTAATGGTACAATTGATGAAAGCTTTACCGTAAAACCTACGGCGCAGTTTAATAATAAATTGGTAAAAGTTGCTGCTTATAATCCTGATACAAAACATTATTTAGGGAAAGATATTTTTACTCATATCGCTACACTTCCGCTCAAAGAAGCTGACATGGAAAAGCGGAAAGAGATGGAGGATAGTTTAAATTATCAAATTAGAGAAATTCATTTAGGTACGTTTTCAACTTTTACAGATAGTCTTCCTGTTTCAGATTCTCTGTTGATTAATAGTTTCAATATTACTCTTGAATCTATTATCCCTAATGCGACACATCCTGATTATAAACAACAAGATGGTGATTTGGCTGCAGGTGCAAAAATTGTAATTCAGAAAGAAGGAAGTTCTGAAACTCATACGGCAACACCTGTGATTGTTTTGAGAAATAATTTGGTATTTACTTATCCTGTTCAAATTAATGAATTGGCATTTAAGCTAAAATTACCTTCTGCATTTTTAGATAAAATATTTGCAGAGGAAATGGCATTGGATTATAAAATGTTCCAACTGAAAGAAAAAGAATCTATTAACTTCAATGGTTATGAAATCAAACTAGATCAAGTCAATAGAAATCCTCAACATAAAAATTACTTCCCTGAAAAAGATGACATCGCAGTCGGTGCCAATTTAAGTGTAAAGAAAAAAGGTGCTGGTCTTACTAAATTTGCTCAACCTATATTTTTGATTCGAGGAATGAAACCGATGCAAGTAAAAGATAAGATTGAAGAGATGGGTCTGAATTTCCAATTCAAAAGTATAGATCCTAATACAGGTAAAATGTCAATCGGAATTGCTCAGTCACCTGTTAATACAACCTACCCTGTTGAGATAGCAACTAATTCATTGCGAACAGATTATATTGTTTTTGGAGCTATCATTTTCCCTGGGATAAACTTCGTTTGGATAGGTACGATTATGATGATGTTGGGATTGGCGATGAGTTGGATTAGGAGGAAGTTTGAAAGGTGATTTTTTTTTTAAATAATAGTAACTATTTAGTAATTAATCTAACCCCAACGGGGTTTAATAGAATAGCAAGGGGCATCGCCCCTTGAAAAAAAACAAGTTAGAAGGAAGCTCTGAAAGAGCGAAACAGTAAGTAATATATTTCGCCCTTTCAGGGCTAACCTCTAATTTTATTTTACAAGGGGCGGTGCCCCTTGCTATTCTGTTTGACCCCTTTGGGGTCTTTTCTGAATAGATACAAATGAATATAAAACATAAATATTCATAATGGCAAAACCACTAAAAATAGTTCTCCTTGGCGCAGGCAATGTAGGATTTCATTTAGGAAAAAAACTAAATGAAGTAGGTGTCGAGATAGTTCAAATTTTTAGTAGAAAAAAAACAAACGCGAAGCGGTTGGCAAAAATCGTCGGTAGTGATTTCACAAAAAACATTACTGAGATTTCAACCAAAGCCAATTTATATATCATCGCAGTTCCTGATAATGCGATACCAAAAGTAGCTGCATCACTTTCCGAAATCATACCTTCTTCTAAGTTAGTTGTACATACTTCGGGTGCAACTCCATCTACAATATTGAGTCCTTACTTTAAGTCTTTTGGTATTTTTTATCCTTTGCAAACTTTCTCTATTGATAGGGAAATTGATTTTGATAATATTCCGATTTGTGTAGATAGTAATTTAAAGAAGCATAGAATTTTGTTAGAGCAACTTGGAAAGCGTATTTCCAAAAATGTACATCTTATCAATGATAAAGAAAGAGCGATACTTCATGTAGCTGCGGTGCTGGTCAATAATTTTTCTAACAATCTATTTACAATTGGAGAAAAAATTACGAAGAAGGAAAAATTACCTTTCGATATTTTAAAACCTTTGATTCAAGAAACTGTTTTAAAAATTGAAAATCATTCTCCTCATGATATGCAAACTGGACCTGCAAAACGAGGTGATAAAAAAACGATAGAGCGACATTTAAAATATTTAAAAAAGAATTTCCCTGAATTTGTTGAGCTGTATGAAGTTATGACAAATTCGATTTATTCTAATTTTAGAAAATAAATTTGTATTAAACTTTACTACTTTTATTTTTTTTCATTCTATCGAATGATTTCGATGGGTTAAATAAAACGAAATATGAAACCATTTAAATCCAATTCTTTTCGAAACGCTACACTCCTATTTCTCGTATTAATTATTTTTTCTAATTGTACGAGTGATACTACTGAATCGCAAACCAAAAATTCTAAATTAGTTACAATGAGTCAAATGCAAAAAGTGAAACCTCCTGTTGCAACAAAGGTTCCTCATGAAATGACAATTCATGGAGACACTCGTGTTGATGATTATTACTGGATGAAGTTATCTGATGAGCAAAAAGAAGCAGAAACGCCTGATAGTCAAACTGCCAATGTATTATCATTTTTAAATGCTGAAAATGATTATACAAAAAAAATGCTTTCACATACTGAAAAATTTCAGAAAGATTTATTCGATGAAATCGTTGGTCGTATCAAAAAAGATGATGCTTCTGTTCCGTATAAAAACAATGGCTATTATTATATCACTCGATATGAGGAAGGAAAAGAGCATCCTATCTATGCTCGAAAAAAAGAAAATCTAGAGGCTAAAGAAGAAATCATTTTAGATGAAAATGTTTTGGCGGAACCTTTTGATTATTATCGTATTGGTGGACAAAGTGTAAGTTTGGATAATAAAATTTTAGCGTACGGAGAAGATACTTTGAGTCGTAGAATTTATACATTGAAATTTAAAAATCTAGAGACTGGCGAGATGCTTCCTGATGTAATCGAAAATACAACAGGTGGTGCTGTTTGGGCAAATGATAATAAAACAGTTTTCTATACTCAGAAAGATGATGCGCTTCGTTCTTATAAAATTTTCAAACATAAACTAGGAACACCTTCTTCACAAGACCAACTTGTCTTCCATGAAAAAGATGAAATCTATGGTTGTTTTATTTATAAAACTAAATCAAAAAAATACTTGGTTTTAGGTTCGTATGCGACTTTGACGCAAGAGTATAAATATTTAGATGCGAATACTCCTGATGGGGAATTCAAAATATTTGAACCTCGTAATCGAGATATGAAATTGGAATACGGTATCAGTCACTATAATGATAAATGGTATATCCGAACTAATTTGGATGCACAAAATTTCAGATTGATGGAATGTCCTGAAGGCAAAACTTCTCGTGATAATTGGACGGAAGTGATTCCTCATCGTAAAGATGTACTTTTAGAAGGAATGGATATTTTTGAAGATTACCTCGTACTCTCTGAACGTAAAAATGGAATTACAAATCTAAGAATTAGACCTTGGAAAGGTGATGAACATTATATTAATTTTGGCGAAGATGTTTATTCGGCTTACACTTCTACTAACTTGGATTTTGATACGGAGGTATTACGAGTCGGTTATACTTCTTTGACGACACCTAATTCTGTTTTTGATTATAATATGAAATCGAAAGATTTTAAATTATTAAAAGAACAAGAAATCGTTGGTGGTTATGATAAGTCTCAATATAAATCGGAACGACTTTATGCTACTACTAAAGATGGTGTAAAAGTTCCAATTTCGATTGTATATAAAAAAGGATATGAGAAGGATGGCAAACAACCATTGTTATTATATGGCTATGGTTCTTATGGCGCGAGTATGGACCCTTATTTTAGTTCTGTTCGATTGAGTTTATTGGATAGAGGTTTTGCTTTTGCGATTGCTCATATTCGAGGTGGCGAAGAGATGGGAAGACAATGGTATGAGAATGGAAAATTATTAAATAAGAAAAATACATTTACTGACTTCATTGACTGTGGTGAACATTTGATTAGTAAAAATTATACTTCGAGTGATAATCTATATGCGATGGGTGGAAGTGCTGGAGGTCTGTTGATGGGTGCTATTATTAATATGCGTCCTGACCTTTGGAAAGGTGTGGTTGCTGGCGTTCCTTTTGTGGATGTGGTAACTACGATGTTGGATGAAACGATTCCTTTGACTACTGGCGAATTTGATGAATGGGGAAATCCTAAGGACAAAGAGTATTATGATTATATCAAAACTTACTCACCTTATGATAATGTTGCTGCGGTGGATTATCCTGCTATGTTAGTGACGACGGGTTACCATGATTCGCAAGTCCAATATTGGGAACCTGCAAAATGGGTTGCTAAACTTCGTGATGTAAAAACAGGCGACAATCCACTTATCATGCATTGTAATATGTCTGCTGGTCATGGTGGTTCTGCTGGTCGATTTGAAAGACATAAAGAAACGGCGATGGAATATGCTTTTCTTTTGGATTTGGCGGGTAAGATAGAAATGCCGAATTAAGAGGAAAAAGGGATTTTGAATAAGGGAACGCTGCGCTAAGGGAAGACGGATTTGAGAAGTATGAAGTTTGACGAATATTCTTAATACTTCTTTAAGTACTTAGACATAAGTAATCAAGTATTTATGACGGTCTATTTTTCGTTTACTCTTCGTTACAAAAATACTCACTACCCGTTGGGGTAGCTCCGT
>JALZVK010000266.1 GCA_023301005.1 Saprospiraceae bacterium
TCCCGTATTTGAAAAAGAGTGGACTCATCAACTTGATGTCTCTTCATTTCCGTCGGGGACTTATTTTTTGACTTTGCAAAATGGAGGTGGAATTGTGAGTAGGAAATTTATGGTACAACATTGATTAAGCTAATATTTAATAAATATGAAATATCCAATATTTTTATTTTTACAACTATTAAGTATCAACGGTTTTACACAATCATGGAATAGCTTTGGTGAATTTAGTTCTAGTGTAAGAACAATATTTTCTGATAGTACTGATAATAAACTATACATAGGAGGACATTTTGCAACAATTAATAATTCTACATATAACGGTATTGCGATTATTGATACATTAGGGATCTTACCAATGGGAACTGGACAAGATGTCTCTTGTAACCCATTCAACTGTTCAGCAATTTTAGATATTCATAGATATAATAATGAAATATGGTCTACAACAGCTACTTCACCATTTGATGGAGTAGAAACAGGTGGATTGATTAAGTGGGATGGAAATTCATGGAATTCATTTGAGAGTAATTTTTATAATTTAAATAATAATCTTGCAATAATTCGAAACTTAGAAGTTTTAGAAAATGAATTATATATACTTGGAGGTATAAGTTATGTTGATTCTGATACAATAAGAGGAATTGTAAAATGGGATGGTGATAATATCTCATCATTGAATTTTCCTTTTCCATTTGACTTTAGTTTTTATGACTTATCCTCGGCAGTAATATTTCAAAATGAATTATATGTTGCAGGAAATATATTATTAAATGATGGAGTCAATACCATACATGACATACTTAAATATAATGGGGATACTTGGGAACAAGTAGGAGAAGGACTGGTAGGTAATAATACAATAATAGGAGATATGGAAGTTTATAAAGATGAACTATATGTTGCGGGATTAATTTATCAATCTGAAGGAAATTTAGGCGATGGAATTTTAAAGTTTGACGGAGAAAATTGGTCTGATGTTGGAGGCAGTTTCAATCATGATGCCTTAGTTTTTGATTTATTAATTCATAATGATGAGTTATATGCTTTCGGCAATTTCAACTTTGTTGGTAACATTCCTGTTGATAATATGGCAAAATGGGATGGTGAAAGATGGTGTTCTTTTCCATTTACTTTTGACAATAGAATTTTCTCAGCAGATGTTCATAATGGAGATTTAATTATTGGTGGTGCTTTCAAAAAAATTAACTCAGATAGTGTTAGTAGTCTAGCAATTTTTAATGGTGACTTAAAAACAGATTTTTGTGATACCATTATAGTAAATACTTCTTCTACTCATAATTATGATAAATATTCAATTGATACCTATCCTAATCCTACTTCAAATTATTTAAATATTACTATCACAAATAAATATTCAAAAGAAAAATCAACTCTTACTATTCATAATTCTTTAGGTCAAATATTAAGTCAACAACTAATTCCTATTTTTGAAAAAGAATGGACTCATCAACTTGATGTCTCTTCATTTCCGTCGGGGACTTATTTTTTGACTTTGCAAAATGGCGATGGAATTGTGAGTAGGAAATTTATGGTACAACGATGATGATACAGGAGTATGATTTTGGAAAATCCAAAATCATATTCCTGTTTTTTATTTTCCATAAATAAAAAACGCACTCCGAAAAAAATCGAAGTGCGCGAAAGATGATTGTTTGTCAGTTTTTATCTGACAAAGGATATGTATTTTTCAAATGGTTCTTAATCTCTTTTTTTATTTTTATAAATCCTAAAACTTAGGACATTGTACTTTTGTATATCTTTTTTCATTAGATAATTGACTCGCATATACGATTGCAATTTCTACAGCTCCTCTTCCTTTTGATGAAATATTCAAACCAGAAATATTGACATCATAACTAAAACTTACTCCTACTCCATCGTAATCATATCTCATGATAATGACTTGCGCATCTTTCCATCTATGCATCGTACCGAAGTAAATAGAAGTATTATCATTCGAGCCTCTAGTATTTCCTACATTGAATTTCACTAGACCTCCAACACTAATTTCTTTAGCAACACCTTGCATAAGGAAAACTCCACGAGGAATAAAAGACATATTTTTATTCACTTTAAAATCAGCTCCTGCGAAGATGGTATATTTCATATCAAGTCGTTCAGAAAGTTCATCGAAGAAACTTACTTTAGGTTGATTCAAATGTGCAGCAGAAACACCTGCATAAAAACTTTTAAAACGAGTAGGTTTATACATCCATGAAAGTCCAGCCGAAAAATCGAAATAAGAGAAATTGTCTAGTGCGAAATTTTCTCCACTCATTTGAGTGGGATCTATAATTTCACCATTGTACTGACTTTCAAATCTTAGTTTAGTATAATCTAAAGATTGTTGTGAAAATAGATATTGAGCACCTAATCCTATATAATGATTATGCTTACTATTCAATGATTTGTGATAAGCTGCAGAAATTCCAACTTGAGTATTTCTTAGGTCAGCTTCACCCGCAACATCATTCATAACCATCACGCCGACTCCAAATATATCTTTTTTAGTTAAATTTCTCAAAGTTTTAAAATCGAAAGAACCAGCCATCGTTTGGAATGGAGTCGCTATAGAACTCCATTGCGAACGATAATTAATTACTCCTCTTGTGCTACCTTGAAGCATTCCTGTCAATGCAGGATTCAATTGCATAGGTGCATTATAAAACTGTGAAAAATGAGGATCTTGAGCGTTAGCTTTTTTCCCAAAAAATAACATTAAGAGAAAACTACTAACAATGACTTTACAAACACTTTTCATTTTTATATTTTTTTAAAATGATTTTTAATTTTTTTTAAAATACTACATAAGTGCTTCAGCACTTAAGGGAGTAGGAATTAAATAGTCTACCCGATTGAAGAGATTATTTTTTAATATGAGGAAATAAAAAAATTAGTGCAT
>JALZVK010000267.1 GCA_023301005.1 Saprospiraceae bacterium
GAAAAATCTTCATTTGATTTCTTAGCAAGGTCAATCGCTTTTTGAATGGATTTTCTAGCTTTTTTCTTCTTTCCCATTTTATAATAAACTGCTGCAAGCGTTTCATAATTATAATAACTCGCATCTGATTTTATAGCTGTCTTTGTCCATTTCAATGCTTTTTTCAAATATTTTTTTTCTGTAATATCTAATTCATAAAAATTATATGCGATGTCTCCATATTCACTTACATCATTTGGAGGAAATTTATCATAATAAGCTATCGCAGTTTTAGCATATTTAGTTCCAGATTTTTTTTGCAAATAATAATTCAATTTGAATTTTGCAGATGCCTTTTCCGCTTGTACAGGAGAATACACTTTAGCAAACAGACTATCTAGTTTTTCCAAAGATGCATTTCCATCTTCATCATATATTTTATTATAAATCAAATTTTCAATCTTACCAATAACTTTTGAAGTTCCGAACTCTTCTTGGAAAACAGGTTTGTTTTCGATTACGTAATCAAATAATTTAGAATCAGCATCTTCCAAGTTTTTAAAAATAAATTTCAAATTTTCCTTAGTTGTCCAATCTTTTTGAGTTGCTAAATAAGCTTCTGCAATTGCACCATGACTTCCATCCATAGCTGCTTTTCTCACTATCGTATATTGTTTTAAAAACTCAGGGTCTCGTTCTCCTTTTTCGTATCTCGCCTCAAAAGCTGATAATCTTAGTTCAGGATTAACTGCCGTTTTACCTAACTCTAATAATTTTGGCGCAGACTGATAACCTGCAATTCGATGAACTAAAGTTCCATCAGCAGTCATAAAAAGAAATGTAGGATAAAAGAAAACATCATATCGTTTTTGCAAATCTCTACCAATTCCTTTTTCCATATCAATCTTTACATTGATAAAATTTTTATTATAAAAGTCTCCAATCATTTTTTGTGGAAACACAGTTTTGTCCATCGTTTTGCATGGTTTACACCAAGTCGTATAAGCATCAACAAAAATGATTTTATCTTCTTTTGCAGCTGCAATCAAAATTTGATTCCAATTATTTTGGGAAAATTCTATTCCTTCACTTTGAGCAAAGCTTGTCGGAGATTGGAGTAAAAAAAATAATATTAAAATCGTAAAGTATCTCATAATTAATAAGTTATGGGGATTTTTTAATTGAAAGAAGGTCAAGTTAGCATAAAGCTAACTTGACCTTCTTAATTTAGAAAAAAATAAAATTAGCTTTTTTCAATCATACTAATTAGTCTTTTAATTCGACTTTCATTTCCTCGATTACCCTTAGCCATTGCAAGTGATTTATTTGCAACTTCTAGCGCTTTATCTTTTTTGCCATTTTGTAACAATAAGTTTGCGTAAGTATAAAAGTAAGTAAACTCACTTCCTTTTTCAGTTGCTTGCTTTGCATATTTTTCCGCTTGCTTTAATGCTTTTTCATCTTTAGGAAAATTTTGAGCAATCGTTTCTGCTAAGCTATTTAATTTTTTAGGATCACCTTTCGCATCTTTTTTTGCATACTTCGCACATGCCTTTAAATATTTTTTATCATCACCGCAAGCCAAACAAAATTTCATTTCTGACTGAACTACAAATTGATCAGCTTTTTCTGGATAATGTTTTTTCATTTTACTAACTGCCTCTTTATGCAAATCTGCACTTTGAAACTCAACTGCTTTAGTTGCTGTTTTAAGACAAGCTTGTTCTATTTTATTTTTCACTTCTTCTTTTGAAGTTAATTTTTCAATCGCACTTTTATTTTCTACCATCAGATCAAAAATTCGAGAATCAGCTTCAGTCGCTGCTTCCAAAAGAAATTTTAAATTTTCTTTTGTCGTCAAATCTTTTTGAGAACGAACATATTCATTTGCAATATTTAAACTTGGTTTGCCAGCTTTATTTAAAGCCTTCACATAATTGTAAACTAAATCAGGACTTCTATCTCCTTTTTCATAAGCCTCTGCAAAGTCTTTACTATTGTCTACTTTGCCTAACGCAAATTTTCCAAGTTTAATAAATCCTTCCACCTTTTGAGCACCTTTGACTTTATGTACCATTTCCCCTTTTGCATCGATATACATCAAAGTTGGAAAAGCTGATACAGGATATTTTTTACCGAATTTTCTACCCATCGTTTTCTCCATATCAATTTTCATATTGATAAAATTCTTATTGTAAAATCCCCCAACCTCATCATTCGTAAAAACATTTTTTGCCATTCGTTTACATGGTCCACACCAAACAGCATAAGCATCTACAAAAATCAATTTGTCCTGAGCCTTCGCTTCTGCTAAAGCTTCCTCCCAAGTACCATGAAAAAAATCAATTCCATTTTGAGCTTGAATCTGAAAAGTGGTAAGTATAAAAAGTAATAATATGGATATTCGCATGAGTCTATTTTTTATTAATAATATAAGTAACAGGACATATTCTAAAAATTCACTTGCAAGATAAGATTTGTTACGCTTTGATGCACGTTTGGTTATCTTAAACTTCTCTTAATTTTAAAATACAAATTATTCGACAACCTATACACTTAAACACTCATACACCTATACACACTTCACTACTGCGCATTCTTTTTTTGAAATTCCTTTATTAAATCTTCTGGAGACTTATTTAAGTTTTTTAAAAGTGCAGTCGCATCTTTTGCTAATTCGTGATCAGGATATGTTTTTAAAAATTTAGTATATAAATTTTTTGCTAGATCTTTTCTACCCAAAGCTCCATCATAAGCAAATGCACATTGGAACATAGCATGAGGTGCTTTTGGATGGTCATCTCTGTATGTTTTATAAATTATATGCCACATTTCAATTGCTTTATCATAATCACCAATTCCATGATATAAGTCCGCCGCATTAAAAACATATTCAGCTGCTAATGTGTCGCCATAGATACTCATATACAATTCGCTTTTCTTATAATAGGTATCGATATCTTTTGGATTAAGCTTTCCTGATGTCATCTGAGTCATTAAGTTCTCGTGCATTTTTTCAATGGTCTCTTGCATCTCTAACCTCTTAGGAGCTTTGCCTAATCGAATAGGTTCTTTTTTTGCAGAAGGAGTTGTAGAGGTCTCTTCCTTTGCCATTTCAGCAGTTTCGGAAGTAGTTGATACTTTAGTTTTAGTTGCTTCTTGATTAGCTGTTTGCTCTGAAGTACAACCTCCAAGTATTAATAAAAGTGTAAATAAAAGTATTTGAAATTTCATAGCTAAGAATCTATTTTGAAAAAATAAAAAAATTAATCTTTGATTAATAATCAAAGATACATATTCTATTTTTTGTTAAAAAAAGTTAAGGTTTGAGTTTGTCTTGAAGCATTCATATTGATTTGATTCAAACAAACATATAATAAACTTAGATAAAGGTGATTTGAAATTTGAAATAGATTTTAGAAGAATCTATGCTACGGTTTTGGAAGAGTGGTTGGAAGCTTCGCCTACTAAAATTTTAGGGAAGCGATTTGAGAAGATTATAATTTAGAAAAGAAAAAAAACTAAAGTGCGCTAAAAGATTGAGGTGTGTATGTCAATGCATCTAAATCTTTTAGTGTTCCTTTAAATACATTAAAATCCACATCGCCATTAATTCCTTCTAGGCGACCCTTATTTCCATATTGCCAAAAAATCCAATCTTTATCATTTATCAATAAAGGTTCGAAATAATCATTATAGCGAGCAATCCAAACTGGATAGTCTGATAAGTCATCCGCAAGATGATTGTTATAAAATTTTAGATTAGTATAAATGATAGGACGAATTTGATATTCTGCTTCGATAATATCCAACCATGTTTTTACTCGTTTGACAATATCTTCAGTCGCAACGCCATCTGTTACTTCAATATCCAATACAGGAGGTAAATCTCCTTTTTCCAAAATAACATTATCCATGAAGTTTTGTATCTGAGTCAGTACAGAGGTGGTTGGTCTAAAAAAATGATACGCGCCTCTTCTAATTCCAGCTTCTTTCATTTCTTTCCAATTTTTGCAAAAGAAATTATCAGAAATGGTTTCTCCTTCACTCGCCTTTACAAATGCAAAAGTAATCTCTTGGTCAGCTACTTTTTTCCAATCAATATCTGATTGATACCTTGAAACATCAATACCATGTACCTCAAAACCTCCTTTACGAACAGTTTCTTTATTACATGAAAAGATTAAAAGGATTGGTAATATGGCTACAAGGATTTTCATTTTTTTATCAATCGCGCTACTCTTTATGGGTTATAATAAGTTTTGATAAGATTATTTTATTCTACGTTTCTAACACTAATTTACGATAAAAAGTATTTAGAGATGTTGTGTTTTTGCATAAAACAAAAAATATGCGACATTTTATTTAAAACATACTATTGAACTAGATATTCCTTTTTGAGTAAAAAAGAGTGAAATTTTGTAGCAAAACAAGGAAAGAATGAGAAAGATTTAAAGTGAAGACAAAAAAAAATCCACTAAAACATTGTTTTAGTGGATTTAAATATAGTGGGCGATGAGAGACTCGAACTCCCGACCCCCTCGGTGTAAACGAGGTGCTCTGAACCAACTGAGCTAATCGCCCTTTTTATTATAAAAATACTACCATCTTGCTGGAAGCGAGTGCAAAGATATGTTTCTTAATTCTTTTGTACAAGTCTTTTTAAAAAAAAATAAAAATAATGTTAAGGTTCTATTCGTTTAGGAAATTCTAGATATTGCATTAATTTTATGTTTAATGTATTTTCTTTTCTAAATACCTCGTAATCTACATTTTTTAAGGACAACTAAAACCTATTCCTACCAATGAATAAGTATGCAAAAAAAGGATTAATCTGGACTGGTGCGTTTATCGGAATTATCATGTTATTATTGATAATTATTGCTGCTTTTTTTGAAAATCAAATCAGCGATAGACTTGTCAAAGAAATCAATAAACAACTTAAAACAGAATTGACTGTAGGTGAATTTAATTTATCTCTTCTCTCTGGATTCCCTGAAGCATCTGCCAATCTTCATCAAGTAGAAATAGATGACACACAAAAAGGAACGCTCCTAGAAGCAGAAAATCTTTCTTTCCGATTTGGGTTGTTTAGTCTTTTTGGTTCTAATATAAAAATTCATTCCGTTGTGATTGAAGATGGTTCACTCTATATACGAACTGATAAAAGAGGAAAAGTGAATTATGATATCATGAAAGCTTCAAGCGAAACTACTACTGATGATGAAGAAAGTGATTTTGCACTTTCATTAGATGAAGCTCAACTGAATCGAGTAGAGGTAATTTATGTAGATGAAATTTTAAAACAACATGCTCAATTTCATGTAAATAAAGCTGTTGCTTCTGGAGAGTTTTCAACTGACCAATTTTCTTTATTCAGCTTCGCTGATATTCAATTTCATTTTTTAAAATCTGACAAAGAACAATTCTTAGTAGATGAGCAAGTCATTTATGATGCTAAGATAGATGTCGATTTTGCAAATGGAAAATATGAGTTTGAAGATGTTTCTGTTGGAGTTGCTTCAAGTGTATTTAATGTGGATGGAATGATGGAAACCATAAAAGGAGGAACTAATTATGATTTGAAAATAACAAGTGACGAAGGAAGTTTGGCTGCAATGATTGCATTGCTATCTGACGAACAACAAGCTTATGTTGATGGAGTAGATAGTAAAGGGACATTTAGATTCAATACTACTATCAAAGGCAAACAAACAAGAAATCTTCAACCTGCTATTTCTATCGAATTTGGTTTGGACGATGGAAGTATCAATAGTGATAAATTAAATAACTCTCTAAAAGATGTTTCTTTTACTGCAAAATTTTCAAATGGGAAACAAAGAACTAACCAAAATGCTTCTTTTGAAATAACTGATTTTAAAGGATATTTTAATCGAGAATTAATAGAAGGTGGTTTACGAATTTCCAACTTAGATGACCCGCTGATTGATTTTAAAATTGATGGTGTGATTCCTATGGAATCTATTTATGGTTTATTTGACAGTCCTGCAATTACTAGTGGCGATGGCGAAGTTGAATTTAAACAATTAAGACTCAAAGGAAAATATAATGACATTATCAGTCCTTATGGAATTGGTCGAGTTGATACTTCTGGCGAGATTGAATTTGATGATGCAGAATTAACGATCAATGATCAAGAGGTATTATTGGATAAAGGCTTGTTGCAATTTCAAGACAATAGTCTAAAAGTATCTGACTTAGTTTTTGAAAGTCCTGGAACTGAAATTGAAATTCAAGGAACATTTCTAAACTTACTCCCTGTACTTTTTGCAGATTCTTTAAATACAAAAAATGCAGAGTTGAAATTCAATGCAACATTAGATGCACCTGAAATTGATTTTGATAAATTATACGCTATCACAACAATGCCTGTTGATGAGGATGATGTTACGGAAGAAGTTTTTGATTCTATTCAAGTTGCACATACGCATGAACGAGAGCGAATTACTAAATTTTTAAAAGGAACATTTAAAGCAAAAATTGAAGAATTCAATTACGAAAAAATTGAAGGAGAAAATTTTAAAGGAACGCTAAAATTCGATAATAATGAAATGGTAGTCAATGGAAAAGTGGATATGATGGAAGGTCAAATGAAAGTAGATGGAACTACTTTCTTTGAAGACCGCCCTCGCTTGGAAGCTAAATTGACTTGTGAAAGAATGAATGTAAAAGAGTTTTTTAGACAAGCAGAAAATTTTGGACAAGAAGTTTTGTTAGATAAAAATGTAAAAGGAAAATTAGATGCTAATTTTTTCATCAAAGCTTTTTGGGAAGAAGATGCTACTTTTCTAACAGACAAATTACATGTCATGGGTGATGTGAATTTGTCAGATGGAGAAATTGTCGGTTTGAAAATGTTATACGATTTTTCTGATTTCATTAAAATAAAAGATTTGCAACGCATCAAATTTACCAACATGCAAAACTACATGGAGGTAAAAAAAAGTGCAATTTATATGCCTGCAATGTTTATCCAAAGTAATGCGATGAATCTTACGATTAGTGCAAAGCATACTTTTGAAAATAAAATTGAATATGATGTGAAAGTCAATGCGGGGCAGGTGCTTTTTAATAAATTCAAAAAACACAACTCCAAACTTAAACCTCAAAAAGCAAAAAAGAAAGGTTGGTTTAATTTATACTATCACATTTATGGTCCGATGGAAACTTTCACTTATAAGTCTGATAAGAAAAAAGTAAAACGTGCTTTTGAATTAAGTGATACTAGAAAACGACGCATCCAAAGTCAGCTTAGAAGAGAATTTGGAGATATAGTTTCTATCGAAGAACCTGTCGATTGGAAAGATGTGATTCCTGAACTAGAAGAACCTACTGCTGAGGAAGACGAAGATGAAGAAGTGGAATTTATTGATTTTTAGGAAGTAGATTCTAATTGATGATTTTATAGTTTCGCTTCGCTTATTGTTATATGACTTTATGGTTTTCGAATAACTTTTGAATCATATTTAGTAACAACAAAACAATAAGCGAAGCGAAACCATAAAACCATATAACAATCATTCCCTACCATAACCACCACCACCTGGCGTTTTTATAACAATACATTCACCAACTTTCATCGCAGCTGAATCCACACCTTTTAGTTTTTTCTTTTGACCATTTCTTTTGATAATAAATTGCTCACCTACTCGCCCTGCTTCTCCACCTCTTAATCCATAAGGCGCTGCTTTACGATGCTGAGTAATCAAAGTCATTTCTACATTTTCCAAAAATTCGATTTTTCTAACAATACCATTTCCACCTTTCCATTTTCCTTTTCCACCTGATTTTTTTCTGATTGAAAATTCATGTAATCGCACAGCGTATCGCAACTCCATTTCTTCAGGATCAGTAATTTTTGTATTTGTCATGTGTTGATGAACTGCTGACCTACCATCAAATCCATTGCCTGCACCTACACCTCCGCAGATGGTTTCGTAATAACCAAAATTCTTATTTCCAAATAAAAAATTATTCATCGTCCCTTGACTACACGCAGCCAATCCAAATGCTTTTAACAAGGTATCCACCAATCGCTGACTCACTTCCGTATTCCCTCCAACCACCGCAGGGCAAGTCATCGGGTCATCACTAAAATCAGGATGTAAAAAAGAGTTAGGCAAAATGATTTTCACATTTCGCATCAAACCTTCGTTGAGTGGAATTTCTATTTGCTGGTCATCATTGGAAGTTTGACACAACAGTCGCAACACATAAATCACCGCACTATAAACAATCGAAATATTCGCATTCAAATTATAAGGATGCACTTTTGATGTTCCTGTAAAATCAAAAATAATTTGACGACCAAAATTTATACTCGCATGAATTTCATGACCATCATCTAATTTTTCAATCGCCTTGAGTTGGACTCTTCGAGTCTTTTTATTTTTTAAAAATGAGTGGACAAAATTTTTCAATCCAACTTTTAATGCACCTTGAGAAGTATCCATCAAAGCATTCATATAGTGATGAACTTTTTTTAGCGTATGATTACTAACTAAATTTTGCAAAGCTAACTCTCCTGTTTTTAGCGAAGCTAAAGCAGCATTTATATCTGCTAAATTTTCATGTAAACTTCTTGTTGGAAATTTTGCTTCCGTTAATCTTTTTTCCAAATCACTCCATTGCACTTTTCCTTTTTTAGCTAAATAAAAAGGAATCAACACCACTCCTTCTTCTGCCAAGCAAGTTGCATCAGGAGGCATCGACCCAGGACGACTTCCTCCGATTTCTGCATGATGCGCACGGTTAATCACATAGCCAATGAGTTTTTTATTTTTTGAAAAAACTCCTTTTAGTAAAGTGACATCTGGCAAATGTGAACCACCATATTTTGGATGATTAGTGATAATGACATCACCTTCTTTTAGTGGCGTTTTTATTTTTTCTAACACTAGTCTTGCGCAAATTCCTAAACTTCCTAAATGAACTGGAATGTGCGGTGCGTTAACCAATAAGTTCACATTCGCATCTAAAATCGCACAAGAGAAATCCAATCGTTCTTTGATATTTACAGAGAAAGCAGTTCGTTGTAATTGCAATCCCATCTCATCTGCAATCGCTGTAAATCGGTTCGCAAATAATTCTAACTCAATTGCTGATTTTAGATTTTCGCTTTGCGTTTTTTTCTTTTCGACAAATTCTAAAATTATATTTTTATCAGAATACGTTTTTAACTGCCAACCGGATTCGATAAAAGCTGTAGAAGTTTTGTTAAGTAAAATTGCTTTGCCTTTTACTGTTGCACCCGTTTTTAATTCATCCCAATTGAAGACAGGAAGTTTTTTATTTTTTAAATATGAACTCGGCGTTGGTTTGTAGATTTTAGTTTTTTTATTCGAGCTGCGTTTTGATTTAATTTTATTTGCGCCAATGATTTTGATACTTTCGACTTCGATAGATTTATTATTTGGGAAATGCCCGAAAAGCATTTTATATTTTTTTATAAAATCAGATTTCAATTCTTGAATTAATAATTGATTCGATTTTATTTTTTTAAGTGTAATCTCCAAAGTGCTACTTTGCCCTTCCAATCGCAGATAAATTAAAATACTTTTTATCTCAATTTCTTTTTTTGAAAAACCTTCTGCTGCGATTTTCTCAAGTGCTTCTTTTTTTAAAATTTCGATTTCATCTTTTAATGAAGTTTTATTTTTTGAATTAGACGCTTCTAATTTTCTTAGCATTTGTCTTTGAACTAATCGCTCAATTTGCGCTTGCCCCATTCCGTACGCACTTAACAATCCGCCATCATAAGGCAAAATGATTTTTTTAATATTGAGCAACTCTGCAATTTTACAAGCATGCAATCCTCCTGCACCTCCAAAAACTAACAACGCATAATCACTCGGCGCAAAACCTTTGCTAACAGAAATTTTGCGAATGGCTTCCACCATTTTTTCATTTGCTATTTTTTCAAAACCTTCGAGCAATTCTTTTTTTGAATACTTCGTTTTTGTAGTTTTTAAAATTTGTTGTTGTAAATCTGCTAACGCTTCATTTGCTTTTTCCTTACTTACAGGTATTCCAAAACTAGCTGCATCTATTTTTTCTAACAATACATTTACATCTGTAATTGTCAATGGACCTCCTGCGCCATAACATGCTGGCCCAGGAGACGCACCTGCACTTGCAGGGCCGACACATAATTTACTTCCATCAAAAGAACAAATCGATCCTCCGCCTGCTGCTACCGTTTCGATTGCCAACGAAGGCGTTATCAATTCGCCATCTCCCACCTTAGTCAAATATTGATAATCGAATGCGCCATCAAATCGAGCTGTGTCAGTACTCGTCCCTCCCATGTCCAAAGTCAGAATTTTTGGAACACTCAATGACTGCGCAATTTTAGCAGCACCAACCACTCCGCCCGCAGGTCCACTTAGAAGACTATCTTTTGGATTGAAAAAATTAGCATCTATCAACCCGCCTGCACTTGTCATAATTTTTAGCGAAGCTGAAACGGGTAACTTGTTTTTTATTTTTTCTAAATACTGATAAATGATAGGTTGCAAATATGCATTGACTAAAGTCGTTTTTGCACGAGGCAAAATTTGAATAGTCGGAGATAATTTTTCTGAACATGAAATAAAATTGATACCTGCTTTCCTTAAAGCTTTTTGAAGAGCGATTTCATGTTTAGGATTTCGGTAGGCATGTAACAATGTAATTGCAACGGAATCAGTTTTTGATTTTACGGCTAAAGCAACGATTCGATTGATTTCTTTTTTGGTCAATTTTTGAATCACTTTTCCTTCCGCACTTATTCGTTCTTCTACTTCAATTACTTTTTGATATAAAATTTTTGGTTCAGGAATATTCAATTGGAAAAGATGAGGTCGTTGTTGCGTTCCAATTTTTAATAAATCTCGAAACCCTTTAGTTACTAAAAAAGTAACTTTTGCACCTTTGCGTTCAAGGAGTGCATTGGTACCTTTTGTAGAACCTAATCTCATTTCGAGGGAAGGCAATTTTTTATTTAAAGGTGTAGCAGTAGCAATTCGAGTTGCAAAAATTGGAGCTTCTTCATTTGCGGTAATTTCAAAATCAATTTTTCCATCAATCGAAATATCTTTATTAAGATGTAAAATATTTTTTTTCGAAATCTATGGATTCGATTTTTGTAAGTCGATTCTTTTTTCCTAACAATATAATTTCATAG
>JALZVK010000268.1 GCA_023301005.1 Saprospiraceae bacterium
TTTGTATCCACCAAAAGGCTCAATACCAACTCTTGCTCCAGTATTAGGCCTATTAACATAGAGATTTCCACACTCAAGTCTTTGGCTTAAGTGATCAATATCGTCTTGAGACTGACAGTATATACCTCCAGTTAAGGCAAATGATGTCGAGTTAAAAAGTGCAATAGCTTCATCAAGTGTCTTATAACTGACAAGATGAATGATTGGTGCAAATAGCTCTTTACTTGCATAAGTCTGTTCATTTAAAACTTTATTACTTGGTAGCTCACATATTACAGGACCAAAGTAAGCTCCTTGATCTGACTGAGAAGACTTATCCAGATGAATGACTCCCCCCAAACTCTTGGCTTCTTTTTTCAGACCTTCAAGCTCAGTTTGTGTTTTCTGTTTAGCTTGAAGATCAATCAATGGATTAATTGTTGTAGATAGCTCAGTAGATGCACCAACTTTTAATTCGGCCACCGCTTTCGTAAACCTCTCAAGAAAAGCAGGCTTTATCTTCTCATCAATAATAATTCTTGAACATGCAGAACACTTCTGTCCCGAGTGAGCAAAGCCAGCATATAAAATTCCCGATATAGTCTCATCAAGTTCACAGTTATTTGTGACTATAATTGCATTTTTTCCGCCCATTTCAGTGATGACAAATTTTTCTTTATCATAGTTTTCGTAGGTCATAATTGGTGACTTCATTATCTTATCGTAAATGATTTCACCAACGTTTTTAGAGCCAGTAAAAACAATACCATTAATTGCAGGGTGGTCAGTGAGAGCTTCACCCACTTGTGCACCACCATGAACCATACTAAATGAGGAGCTCGGAACTCCAGACTCCAGACATATTTCATAAAAAACTTGAGCAATTAAAGGAGTTTGCTCTGCAGGTTTAACGATGACATGATTACCAGCAATCAGTGGCGCTGCACTCATTCCGACACAAATAGCTAATGGAAAATTCCATGGAGCGATGACTCCGACAACCCCTCTGGGTTTGAACTCATGGTACTTATGATGAAACTTTTTATAACTTAATAGATAAAAGTGAATAAAATCTATGGCCTCATCAACATCAGCATAAGCCTCATTTAGAGTTTTTCCCGCTTCTTTCATGATGAGAACACTGAGCTCATCACGACGCTCAAGCATTTTTGAGGCTACCTTAATAAAAGCAAGCGCTCTTTGATCGAAATTTGTCGCCCATTCGCTGGTCTGGTAACTTGATGCTAAATCATCAATTAGAGAATTCACTTCACTTGTTGTAGTATGGTTAATAGATCCAACTTTCTCGTCAAAGTCATTCGGTGATTGGATATCTTTGGGACCGAAATTATAAGACAATGGATTAAATCTATCCAAAGCAACCTTATACATTTCGAGATGACTTTTAAGATAAGGTCTTAATGGATGAATATTTTTAAACTCTAGAGCAGTAAAAGAGTCTAGATGGGAAAACTCTTTTTTAGTCTTTGTTAAATACTCATCTAAATCTTGCTGAAAATTTATAGCTTGATGAATCTTTTTATGAGATCTCATAATGCTCAAAACACCAACCTGAGAAGAATTCTCCATAATCCTTCTCACTAAATAAGCCATTCCGACAAGAAGATCCCCTATAGGTATGTAGTTCCTTGTGGGATATCCTAGTTTAGCCAATGCTTCTGATAGAGGTTCATAGGTCATATGAAGACATTGATGCTCCACCATAGGTGCTTTGTCTTTACGACTTTCCCAAAAGGCTCTCGCGAATGCGTGGTCCACGATGTTATGACTTGCAATTGCCAACTGAACTGCATCTCCATTATCAAGTGTACGAATGACAAGTTGCCTAAAGTGCAGATCTGTTGCAGCTTTATCTAAAAACTCTGGCGGCTGAAAACTATGGGCTTTCGCTTCAATTGTTTCAGCATCCCAGTAAGCTCCTTTAACAAGTCTGATAGGCATAAGAAGTTTTCTAGTTCTCGCAAACTCAATCACTTCATCAAGATGAGCGCTCCCATCTCTTAAGTAGGCCTGGACAACGATTCCTGTTTGATCATAATCTTTGAATTCAGGACTGAGTAGTACTTTTTGATAGATCTTCCAAACACAATCTCTATAGTCATAATGCTCAGCATCTATATTGACAAAAACTTCATTTTTATGAGCACAAGAAAGAATTTTCTTTAAACGTGGAGCAACTTTTTCATAGGTATAGTCAAAGGCGTATGGTTTAAAGTCCTCACAAAGCGCTGAAACCTTTATAGACACATGGGATTTGAGAATTCCAGCAGCGTTTTTTTCGCCCTTAACATAATACTTAGAGAGTCCATTGATTATTTCTAAAACTTTTTCAGTATAGAGATTGGCTTCACTCGTTGACACAACTAGCTCACCTAGCTGATCAAGAGTAGCTTCTCTTTGAGATCTCTTTAGGCTTAAAAATGAATTTGATGATTTTTCAATAGTTGTCCCAGCAATAAATCTTTTTGCCATGAATGAGACAGATTTTTTTATACAAAATGAAAGTACTTTGGCCGGAATAAACTTTGAGATAAATTGTAAAACCTGAGCCCCAATTACGTATGAGACAGGGAGGGTTCTTGTCTTTTTTATAATCTCAGGATCTTTTGAATCGAGAACTAACCTTCTTAAGGTTTCCAAAAAAACATCTTTAACTTCAGATCCAGACTTATCATGTTCTAGGCATGGAAGGATGGCCACGAACTTCAAAATATGAACTCTAAACAACTCGTAGTTGGCAGTTAGGCTTAAGAAGTAATCAGAGAGTTTTTCAAATGGCGTATGATGATAAGTTTCGATGTCAGAAATAATTCTTTCTTGAATGACTGTCGCTTTATCAAATACTGTTGAATCTATCTGAGAGAAATCTTTTAGATTATAATCAAACATCACTTTTTCTAAATCACAGAGAATAGAGCTTTCTGGAATAATTGAAAAACTACGAAGGAAGTCTTGAATTTCCATATTTTGAGTTGTTGAGAGATAAAGATGTTCATAAAATAAATTTTTTGATCCGATTGAGATCTCATGATCTTTATTAAAGGCCACAACAAAATAGGCTCCTTTAAAATAAAGAGACTTCTTGAAAGGTATTTTACGATCAAAAAACTGAGCTAATTCTGAGCAATATTGTAAAAAGTCTTCACCTAAGGAATTAGAGATAACATCACAGTAATTAAATGTTGTGTTTCCAACTTTGATAATTTCACATTTCATACCTTCTAAATATCTTAATTTATTATATCTCTCAAGAATATTGTTTTGACACTCTTAGCTGTGATTCGTAGAATTTTAAGGTGATGAAAATACTATTAGTTCTTCTTTCAATGTCTTCCTCTCTTTTTTCGCAAGAAATCACTATAAATCAATTAAATACGCTTATTGAGAATAATCAGCCCTATGAGTACTTTTCACGTTTTCAAAACATTAAGTTAGAGATGAAATCAAGTAAGTGGAGAGAGTTAAATCTACGTGCGGCCATGCTTCTTTCAAATGAAATCTCTAGAGATGAGGTGATGTCTTCTACTGAATTAAGGTATCTTATCTCACTTTTGTCAAAACACTCGGTTTTAAGAAGTGACGAATTTCTCAGGGCACAATGGGTCAGAGTTCTTTCTCTTAAACAAAGATTTCAATCAACTAATGATCAGAGTCTTTTTTTTCATCAACTTAAGAATTTAGATCTAAGCAAAACTCAAATTGCTGATATTTACCTCGCTCTCATGACTAACCATTCTAAGAAATATATTAATTTCGATTTTTGGCCTCTTTTGGAACCTCTTTTTACTCATAAATTATCGGAGTTCTACTGTCACAAAGACCCGCTAAGAAAGATGATTTGGGCAAAAGCACTCTCTATCTCAGTTTCTGAATCAAGAAAAGATGCAACTTTTTGGCTTAAAAATGCTATTCATCCTGACTGCGCTATAAAAATAAGAAACTTCTACACGGCGAGATACATAAAACTAGCTGCAAGTGAGCAAAGTTTAGTAAAGTCTATAATTACCATTCACCAATTAAAGAAAAACGAAATCTCTAAGATTGATCATGTCACATACCTACTAGGTTCTCCAGTACACTCAGAGCAGTTTAACCAATCTTGGGCCATGATCAGAGAGTTAGGTAGGCAACCCAAGCTAAAACAAAAGATTCTTGATGAATTTTCAAAGTTAGCAACCCTTCCTGATAAGTTATTCCAGACGGCGCTCACAAATAAGTCTCACGCCAGAACTCTCAAGCATCTTAATGAGTATTTTCCTGAATATATTCAACTATATACAAAGAAATGTTTGGCCTTCCTCTCCGATGAAAATGGGTATGGAAATCCTACACCATCATGCTTTGAACTCTTTCAATTCTCAAAAGAGCATCGTATGTTACCAAAAGTCTTACACAACAAATTTAAACAGAAATCTAGACTGTAACTGGAGTACCTATGAAATATCTTTTGCTACTTATATCACTAAGCGCATTCGGGAATATACGCATATTTCATTATAATATTATGGAACTTGATAGCACTAAAATTATTAAAAACAATAAGCAGATAAAACTAGTTAAAGAAGTTGTGTCTAAATATCCTTATGACTTACTTTCTGTTAATGAAATTCAATATGACAAACCAGGTGTTCCTAATAGCTCCTACAAAACTGATGGCCAAAATTTAGAGAAGCTTAATAAGCTCATAAATCCATCACATGAGCACAACTTTTTTTACTCTTTCTCGTCTGCATTGACAGGAGAAAACGCTCAGAGAAACGAACGTGGAGAGTTTTACAGTGACCCTAAGTTACCTGAAGCTAGAAAATTAGCAGATGTCGTGAATTTTGGAATTTTCCCTTCTCAATACTCAAATGGAATAGCTAGTCGCTACAAGATTATCTCAATTACAAGATTCAACCCTCAATGGAAAAAGTTTAATAATTCAGTAAAGCCTTCCCTTTATACTGATGCGAGAAAAAATCCACTTCCTGAAGATATGAAGCTCTTCGATAAAAGTTTTACAGATACTATTGTCGAAATTGAAGGCCAAAGAGTTCATATTCTAGGCCTTCACACAGTACCAGCCTTTGGTTTTGGAAATCCAAATACTCCAAATTTACAAAGAAATGCAGATCAACTTAGGTTTCTTGAGTATTATATTCTAGGATCAACTTCCTATTCTGTTCCAAAATCGACACCTAAACTCTCTCGAGACTCTAAAATTATCGCTATGGGAGATTGGAATGTTGATATTAAGGACAGTTCTAAAGAAGGTTCATCTGTTCTAAAAAGAATATTTACACATCTTACTCATGCAGATAGCTACGATACTCCTACGCACCTAGGAATAGGAGCTTTTAAGAAGCCACACAATCCGATGTTACTAGACTATATTGCTTATTCTTCTCATTTTGAAAAAGTAAGAGGTAAGGTTATCTATCCTAAGAGTGGCCAAAAGCTTATAAAATGCGAAAATAATTTAAAAGAGCGTAAAACTAAAAACTTTGTTTTTCTCAAAAAAAGTGAATGCCTATATAGATTTAACAGAAACTACTTCAATATCAGGGAGGCTTCTGATCACCTACCAATCTATCTAGAGCTCAAATTTAAATAATTGTCCAAGAAATAAAAAAGGCAGGAATAAATCCTGCCTTCTCTATTAATATTAAATAACTTTTAAATTACTTAAGATGCTTAGAAACTAGCTTAGTCATTTCAAACATAGAAACTTGTTTCTTTCCACCAAATACTGGCTTTAAATTATCGTCAGCATTGATGTTTCTTCTGTTTTTAGGATCTTGTAGATCATGCTTCTTAATGTATACCCAAAGCTTTTTTACAACTTCAGTTCTTGGAAGAGGCTTAGCTCCAACAATTTTTGCAAGATCAGAAGAAGGTGTTAAAGGCTTCATGAAAGCAGGATTTGCTTTTCTTTTCGTCTTTTTCTTAACAGCTTTTTTCTTAGTTGCTTTTTTAGCTACTTTTTTAGTGGCTTTTTTCTTAGTTGCCTTCTTTTTAGTAGCTTTTTTCTTAGTAGCTTTTTTCTTAGTTACTTTTTTCTTAGTAGCTTTTTTCTTAGTAGCTTTTTTCTTAGTTACTTTTTTCTTAGTAGCTTTTTTCTTAGTAGCTTTTTTCTTAGTAGCTTTTTTCT
>JALZVK010000269.1 GCA_023301005.1 Saprospiraceae bacterium
TCATCAACATACATAAATTCTTCACCTTTGACTCCATCCACTTTTTTCTGTTCTTTTCTCTCTCTCTTTTCCTTCTTTCTTTTTCTACGTTTTTTTTCTCTCTCTTTTTTGTTGAAACTGTCTGCCATATTTGATTGTTATTAGCGAAGTTATTTCTAATCTCTTCAGATATTTAAAAATAACTTCAATGGTTTAAATTGGCTATAATCAAATTCAAGCAAATAGTCTTACATAAAGGTGCTATTGTATGTTTGAGAATAACTTTACAGCTACGAAGTTAACTAACTTATTTAGTTTATCACTATTGTAAGTAATAGTAAAAAAATAAATCTCTTGTTTAGACTTCTTTTCTCTGTGAAATATTCTTCTGACTTAGCGATTTTAACTAACTAGTATAAGCGCAATAGCAATAAAGGAAGGAATAGTTTGTACAAATATAATTTTCTTATCAGCAGTCAATGCGCCATATATTCCTGCAACGGCAATACAACCGAGAAAAAATAAAGCAATATTATCACTCCAATTTTCATCACCAATGAGTAACGACCATATCAAACCTGCTGCGAGAAAACCATTATACAATCCTTGATTGGCAGCTAACGCTTTTGTCTTTGGAAATAAATCTTTTGGGAAATTTCGAAATATTTTTGGACCTCGACTTTCCCAAGCGAACATTTCAAACCACATGATATATAAATGTAAAAAAGCAATTATGCCGATAAATATTTTTGGTAGTAATTCCATAGTTTGATTTTTTAGTTTTTTTAATTTTTAGACAAATGTAGTAAAAGTGATACTCAATCCAATTTTTAACACATAGCGTTTTTTCTCCGAAAAAATAAGAAAACTATGTGTTCTACGTGACTATGTGTTAAAATAAAACTTAGCGTCCAGAGTATTGTCTAAGAATTATTTTTTTTAAGAAAATCATCCAACAGTTCCATAAGCTTCTTATGAGAAATTTCTAATCCTGAAGATGTAATATTAAAAGGAGTCCCATAACCATTCAAATTAAATTGCATCAATTTTCGCTTGATGGGATTCGTTTCTTTTTCTATCCACTCTTTAGGGTTAGTTACTTTTATGGTAATGATTTTTGTTCCTTTAATATTGACTATATCAAATCCTAAAATAATATTCCAAGGTAAAACAAATTTTTTATTGGATTGAGGTTCGATGATTAAATGATTTTCGGAAAGTTCTAAGGCGGGTTCATTGGTTATCAATTTCTTTATTCCAATTGGTATCGCTGCTCCAAAAAATAAAATACTAATTCCTCCTATTACTTTTTCTAATACATCAGTATCAGAAGTTGTAATCATCCATATTCCTATTAATACAAATACAATTGCACCTATTAATAAAAGGAGGGTTTTTATTCGACTTCTTCCGACTATGACTTTTTGCATTGGTTGGGTTTAGAGTTTTAGAGATTGGTTGTTGATGTAAGTGTATTGTTATGTAGGGTTGAGTAAAGATTTTATATTTTTAGAACAAAATTAGTATTAAAAAAACTTTAATCATTCTTTGGCGATAATATAAAAAACACATTATTGTCGGTAGTTTTTATTTTTTCAAAATAGGTGTTGATTCATTGTTTCAACTGTTTTAAATTCTATTTTTCCATATTGAATCTTTACCCATTTCCACATTATGAATTCCAAATTTGTTTTTTCAATTTTATTTACTTTTCTGTAAATATTCGCCTTTACAAAATTTTCCTCTTTGATTATGACACTAATATAGGTTGAATCAGTTTCAAATTTTTCAAGAATTTCTTTTACATATTCAAATTCTTCTATTGGAGAAATTCCATTTAAGTAGACAACATAATCATAATCGTCTTTTTGTTTATTTAATTTACCAACGGAGAAATTATTTGGATAATTATATCTTTCTGAAATATCGTCCTCATCTTGATAAGCAATTTCATAATTCTCTCTTTTTGTTATACTAATTAATTTGCTTGGTATTTTTCGCATATCAACAAAACGTTGAACTAATTTTTCTTTGTTCACAACATTAGTGCAACCAAATATAAAAGTTGAAATTACTATTTGAATTATGATTATTTTTTTCATTTTTTATAATTACCGACAACGGTCTCATGTATGCAGCGTAGCCAGCTTTTGCTGGCAATGAACGTCATAGCCATTGTTACACTCAGTTTTTATTTTTTCTTTTTATCCAACAAGAGAATAAGGTGTTTCATCTACAAACGATGCTAAAAAATCTGAAACATTATTTGCAATTACTTCTTTGAAATCTAACTCAATTATTTTTTCAGTTTCGCCGTTCTCATTTAAAACTATTCCCCATTGATGCGAATCTATCATTATGTCTCCAAGGATAAAAGTCTTTTCAAAGTTTTGAATTTCATTTTTAGTAAACTCAATATTTGAAAACCAATCATAATCTATTACTTTTTTTAACTCTGATATTGGATTTAGTTTTGCAAGAAATAAAGCTCCATTTAGTCCATTAATTATTTTGAAATACTTTTTTAATTCATTTGATAAGACAATATTGTTTGATGTCTCAAATTCTTTAATTTCATCGTCAGTCGCTTCGTTATAGATTTCTACATTATCAGCAATTAAAATTTTCTTTATTTCATAGAAGAAAGAATCTAATGTTTTAAAATCCGATTTGTCAATTTTCACTACTCTATCTGCTGATTCCATTTTTTTCTTTTTAATTACACACAACTTACATATATACCCGCAACAGTTATATATATATCTTTTATCTGAAATTTACATTCAAACTATTTATGTTACCTAATTGATTGATAATGAATAGTTTACTACTCTTAAAGATAACAAAGAATTCATCACGTTATAAAATAAGTATTCAGTTATTCCTTAACCTTACCAACAACAACATTCAACCTCACCTTATCAAACAAACTATTTTCCCTAACAACTCTACACACAAATCCATCAGACTTATCCATTTTTAATTCAAATTGAAAAACCATTTCTTTTTCGCTATCCGCTTGATATTGATTTTTGAAATCAAAAATGCTAATAATAATTCTATCATTAGCAAACTCATATTTACTATTAAAATTGACACCTATTCCTGTATGGATATACTCAAGAATTCCATTCTTTTTAAATACTAAAGTGTCAGCATGAATTCCATTTTTTGGAATAACAAAAATGTTATCGAGCAAATCATTTTTATTAGTTTTAGTTTTTTCATCACTTTTATTTGTTGAACAACCAACCAATAAAATTAAGAATAGGAGGAATGGATATTTCATTTATTATTGCTTAATCAACTCAGGTTAGTACAACATACTTAGACTTGATATCAAGTAAAAAAGTTGAGTTAGATGGTATTTATAATATAGGTAAGTACAAATGTAGAGCAATGAATTATACTAGGCAGTTATTTCTAGATCAACTAAATTTTCATTTTCATTAAGATTTGTAAGTATATTGTTTTTAGGAAGTGTAATATGGAAAATACTTCCATCGCCAACTTTCGAGGTGACCCACATTTCTCCATTTAATTGTTGAATACTTTTTTTACAAATAGCTAAACCGATTCCTGTACCTTGATATTCTTCCTTATTATGGAGTCGCTGAAACATTTCAAAAATACGATCAAAATAAACAGGTTCTATTCCAATTCCATTATCCTTTACTCGGAAATATAAAGAATCTTTCTGTTCGATGTATTGAATGGAAATTACTTTTTTATAACTTTTATTATATTTCAAACCATTCTCAATTAAGTTTTGAAATACTTGTTTTAAGATGATATAATCACTTTTAATAATTGGAAGCTCTCCAAAAATAATTTGAGCATCTTTATTTTTGCTAGTGAAATGAGAAGAAATTTCTTTTAACATTAAATTCAAATCAACCACCTCTTTTCTAATCACTCGATTATTTGATCTCGAAAATTCAAGAATATCTTCTATCAGTTCATGCATTTGATTTGCATTCGATGAAATTATATTTAAAAACTCTTTTCCATTTTCATCGAACTGGTTTTCATATTTTTTATTTAAAAGACCAATAAAACTTATGATACTTCTTACAGGACTTTTTAAATCATGTGAAGCGATATATGCAAATCTTTCTAATTCCTCATTAGAAGAAATCAATTTATCATTAGATTCATGAAGTCTTTTATTTGCTTTTTTCAAACCTTTTTGAAAACTTCTTAAAGTGGTAATAATAAAGAAAGAGCAAAATAGAAAATTGAATGCCCATAAAGTATAAGAGACATCGCCTGAGATATAATTTACAAAAGGATACTTCAATAAGTGAGCTGCCAAAAATATAAAAAAGCAAACGATAGAAATAGTTGTCCAAAAAAGAGCAACTTTTTCTTTACAATATAAATATGTAATTGGACCAATACAGAAAAACCAAAATACAAATGGCGAAATAATACCACCTGTAAAGTACATTAGCGTTAAAGATATTATAATGCTTTGTATCGCAAAATAACTAGCGCAAGTATCAAGATCTTTGGTAACCCTTAAAATGATAATGTAAATTATAGCAGATATAAATACGTATACCATAATATACGCTCCTATATTAAAATCAATAGCTAAAAATATGGGTATGAAAAGGATTGAGGTAGCCACAAATAATAGAACCATAAATACAAAAGCAGCAATACTTCTATATTGGTGGTGGTGGTGAAGTTCGAAGGGTATTATTTCTTTTATAAATGACATAAGTTATTAATATGTCTTTTACAAAATCTATTCCCTTTTAAGGTTAATTTTGAATGTGTCGAAAATCTTGAATTTATAGATTTTTAAATGATGGTAATGTTATATGGTTTCATTAAATGTTCAAATAACCATATAACAAAAGTGAAACGAAAACTATATAACAAATAACTATAAACCATACTTTCATTTAAAAAAAAAGAAAATCCCGAATTTTCCATATAGAAAATTCGGGATGATTTATATTCTTTAAAATAGGAAGCAAGTTATCACCGCTTTCTACCACCTTTTAATATTCTGAATAACCATAAAATCAGGATAGATCCTAAAGTCGCAGAAACAATCATTCCCACAATATTTTGAGGAAGTTGTACTCCAAACGTATTATCTATGACCTTAACAATTCCTGCGCCTGGAGTCAATTTTAAAAAATTGAAAATTGTTCCTCCGACTACTGCTCCTGCAATTCCAAGAATAGCATTTACTACAAATCCGAAATGATCACCTTTCATAATTCGAGCAGCTAATGTTCCTGCAAGAGCTCCTACAAGTATCATTACAGCAATTTTGATAATATTTAAATCTTCCATTAAATTGGTATGTTTTTGTTTAGTAATAATTTTATGGCTCAAATATATAAATTTTTAAATTTCTTAAAATATCTATTAACTAACTACTTAAGCGATTGTAGTGTAAGCTAATGGAATGATTTTGTTATTTAAGAAAACCTTAATAGTATTATTTCCATCTTAATCGTTATTTATATAACTCTCTTACTCAAGTAAGAAAACAAAATTATAAGTAGTTTTTGACGGTCTATTTTTAAGCTATTTTTCCTTAAAAAACAAATACACACCGAAGGGTATGTAATTATTTTTTAAGAAAAACTATCATAAAAATCCCCTCGTCAAAATTCTACTATAATTCTGCTTTCTTACTTATATTTGACCTTTTAAAAATATACCTGATTGAAGACGATAGATAAATATATAATCAAGCAATTTATTGGACCATTTGTAGTCACCTTTTTTATTGCATTATTTGTTTTAATGATGCAGTTCATTTGGGTGTATGTAGATGATATGGTAGGAAAAGGAGCAGGCTTTGGATTAGTATTAGAAATTATTGTTTACAATTGTATCTCATTAATTCCTTGGGCATTACCTATTGCCATTTTGATTTCATCAGTTATGCTCTTAGGGAATTTGGGAGAACGATACGAACTTGCTAGTCTCAAGTCCGCAGGCGTTTCATTATTTCGAGTAATGATGCCGATGTTACTTTTTTCTATTGGAGTAACTATCTTTTCATTTATTTGTTCCAATAATTTAGTTCCAATTGCCAATCTCAAATTCAAATCTCGCTTACATGATTTACGTACTCAAAAACCTACACTTAATTTAGAAGAAGGAGTATTCAATACTGACTTTAATAATTTTATTATTCATATAGGAAAAAAAGAAAAGGATGATAGAACGATTAGAGATGTAATTATTTATGATCATAAAAATTATAATAAAGGTAAATTCAGTATGATTACTTCTGAGTCGGGAGAGATGTTTATGACTCCTGATAATAGATATTTTGTCATGAATCTCAAAAATGGTTACCACTATCAAGATGGTGATAAACCTGTAAAAGATGAAGATAAGAAGTATTCATTTATGAGAACTAAGTTTGATGAATGGACAAAGATATTTGATACTAAAGAGTTTGATATTAACTTGACTGATCAAGGGCGATTTCAAAATCATTATACGATGAAGTCAGTTAGTCAATTGTGGACTGCGATTGATTCTTTAGATAACAAATTGGCAGCATACGATATAAGGTTGGATGAGTATATGCAAAAAAACTTCACTCCTACAAAAAAGAGATTAGATGAAAAAAAGAAAGTAGAAAGAGAGAAACGATTGAAAGAGGAAAGTGAAAAAATGGATAAGGCAAGGAAAGAGAAAGCCGCTAAAAGAAAAAAAGAAAAGGACGAAGAAAAAAAGAAAAAGGCTACAACAGAATCTAAAACTAAAACAGATTCTAAAAAAACGTCTACTAAGAAAAATCCTAAAACTACAGCTAAGCAAAAAGCTAAAAGCAAATCAAACAAAAAATCTAAAAACAGAAACCAACCTAAAAACAAAAAAGCAAAAACGACTCAAGTAAATAAAAAAGATCCTAAAGCTGAAGCTCGAAAAAAAGCGGCTGAAAAAAGAAAGAAAAAAAAGGCAGAAAAGCCTATGATTATTGAGCAAGTGATTACTAAAGATTTGAAAGAGTATGATTCTTTTTTTGAACTCATACCTGAGCATGAGTTAGGAAGATTTAATTTGATTACTAGAGCGAATACTACGGTGAAAGGTACATTTAATCAAGCCGAGTCAGTAATGAAAAGTATAAAACCTAGAAAGGAGAGTCGAGTCAAACATGTGTTTGTTTTATATTCCAAATTTACATTTGCGATAGTATGTTGCGTCTTTTTATTTATAGGCGCGCCTATGGGAGCAATTGTAAAAAAAGGTGGATTTGGATATCCACTATTGATAGCGATTTTATTTTTTATGTCATTTATTATTTTAAATATTTTATTTCAAAAATTATCAGAGAGTAATGCATTGGTTGAGGAGTTTTCGGTTTGGTGTCCTCTTTTAATTATGATTCCTGTTGGCGCACTATTGACTGAGAGAGCGATGAATGATAAAAGTGTATTTAGTTTTGGTAATACATTTAGTAGGATTGGATCTTTCTTTCAATCCTTTCGAAAGAAAAAAGAGATAACGACTAAATAGGTAATTGTTCAGTAACCCCAACGGGGTTTAACAGAATAGCAAGGGCATCGCCCCTTGAAAAAAACAAATTAGAAGGAAGCTCTGAAAGAGCGAAACAGTAAGTAATATATTTCGCCCCTTCAGGGCTTTTGTCTTCTTTTTATTTTTTACAAGGGGCGATGCCCCTTGCTATATTGTTTGACCCCGTTGGGGTCTTTATTGAATAGATACTTAAATAGTTTTTCATTAACTCAAACCTTATATAGTTTTTAAATACAAAAAATGAAAAACCTCCTAAGTTCTAATTCCTACTTTTTAGTAGCCTGCCTTTTATTTTTTATTTTCGGAGGAGTATTGTTATTTCAAATAGAAAAACCTGATAGTCTCATTTTCTTTAGTGAAAGAAGAACTGACTTTTTAGATTTCTTTTTTTCCTATACCACTAAAATGGGAGAGGAGTTAATGTATCTTTTCTTTCTTATCGTTTTACTTTTTGTAAAAATACGATATGCGATTCTAATACCAATCACAGGTTTGCTAGTATCAGGAATAAGTCATTTGCTCAAATCATTTTTCAAACATGATCGCCCTTTAATGTTTTTAAGGAAATTAAGAATAGAAGAGCAAATTAACTATGTCGAAGGAATAGAATTATATGTGGGCCCTACGAGTTTTCCCTCAGGACATACGATGTCGGCATTTGCATTATATGGAATAGTTGCGATGGTGATTTCTATTTATGGAAGTCGAGTATGGGGGATTTTACTTTTTGTAATAGCATTGTTAATAGGTGTGTCGAGGATCTACTTGGTACAACATTTTTTTCAAGATGTATATTTAGGAGCTTGGATAGGAGTGATATTAGCAATATTGATTTTTTGGTTTCAAGGGAAAATTTTACAAGAAGAATCGCATTGGGTCAATCGATCGATTATAGGAAAGGGAAAACCAATTGCCTAGCTGCCTAAAAATTACTTATCAATTTTACTTCTTAATATCTTAATATATTTCCTAGAAACAGGAATTTGAATTTCATCAAAATCAATTAGATCCAATCGTAAACCTTGAGCATTTCCTTCTACGTTTTTTATCAAATTCGTATTGACAATAAAAGAGCGATGACATCTTATCAAAGAAGTATCACTAAGTTGAGTCTCAATATTTTTAATCGTATTTCTTAATAATTCTTTTTTGGGTTGACCCTCTTTTTGATAACAAACGGAAACATAGTTTTGCATGGATTCCATGTAAAAAATATCATTGACATTGATTTTGAATTCTTGATTTTTATTATTGGACAAAAGAGTAATTGACTGATCAGAAGAGATTGGTTTTGGTAGATGAGTTTTCAAATTAGAAGCTTGTTCTTGATTTTTTGTTATCGCTCTAATTTGAATGATTAGACCTAAAAATACAACTGGAAAAATTCCAACAGACATAGTATTGATCATCATCATCAAAAAATACTTCCAACCCGTATTATTAGTAGCACCTGCAAGATAATAGTAGTAAACATAGTTAGCGACGCTTATCAACATCAGTAAAGTGAACATTGAGAAAATCCATTTCTTTAATGTCCAAGAAGAATGGTTTCTATTTATTTTTAGAATTTTAGAAGTGAACCAATCGAAGAAGAGTGTTACGGCAATAGTAATTAATCCAAAATTAATGCATATCATTATTGCATTTAAATGCGGATAAGTATGAAAGCCTCCGATTTGGAAAACATAAAGAAATACTGCTATGAATATTCCAATAGCAATTGTTCCTTTTATATTTTCGATAGGAGAATCTGGTTCGGGAAAAGGCTCGTTTAGTTTTTGAAAAAAACGTTTCAAAGGTTTTATTTTTTGTTTTAAAATTAACGGTAAAATAGCAATTATTTTTTTCTATAAAAAAATATGTAGCGTTAACATAGGGGAATTCTAAAATAACATTGTCTTGTAATTGATTATTAAAATAGTCTCACAAATTTTTAAAAACATTACTAAATAACTATGGATTATAAATGAACTTACCATTTATAATTTTACTAAAACCAAACCTAATGTACAAAATGAAATTAAATCACATTATAACCTTGTTCCTTCTGTTAGCAATATCAGCTACAGGATTTTCGCAAGAAAAATTTACCATAAGTGGTTACATCGAAGATGCTAACACAGGTGAAAAATTAATAGCAGCCAATGTTTTTGATTTAAAATCACTGCAAGGGAATAGCTCCAATACTTATGGATTTTACAGTTTGACATTACCTAAAGATTCAGTCGCAC
>JALZVK010000270.1 GCA_023301005.1 Saprospiraceae bacterium
ATCTCATGGAAGATTTCATTTTGAAAAATCAAACCTCCATAGTTATCATTGATAATTGCTTTTACACCCAATTCAGAACCTTCCGCAATCAACAAATCTACTTCCTGTCCATTTTTCAATTCAATGTCTTCATCCTCCAAATATTTTTCCCACTTATTAGTCCCGACCAGTCGGTCGGTATCATGATCTAAATATAAATAAATGATATACCATTCTCCACGCTCCATTTTACGACGTTGTTCTGAGAACGGAACGAGCAATTGTTTATCAATTCCCCAATCGACAAATGCGCCATAGGTGGTAACATCTTTAACTTCCAAATACCCAAAACCATCTCGAACTAATTTAGGTTGTTGAGTCGTAGCAGTCGCTCTATCTTCGGAATCATTAAAAGTAAACACTTCGATTTTGTCACCTTCTTCAAGATTAGGTGGAACGAATTTATTAGGCAATAGAATTTCTTCTGTTCCTTCTTTGTCGGTAAGGTACCAGCCGAATTCAGTTTCTCGGAAGGCGAGTAGGTTGTTGTATTCTCCTAGTGTAATCATGTTCTTAATTTATAAAAAAAATAGTATTGGTAATCGAACTTATTTTTTTAACACATAGGCACATAGAGAACATAGATTTTTTTGTAAGAATATCCAAGAACTATGTGTATTCTATGTGCCTATGTGTTAAAAAAAAATAAGTTAGTGTTTCCACAATATAGAAATCTAAAAATAAGAAAAGTCGTTGGAATAAATCCCAACGACCCTCTATTCAAATATGTATCGAAAATATTTGCAGGTTGAGAAATTTAGCTATTCACTAAATTTGCATCAGTATACAACTTTTCTCTTTGAGCAGTTATACTTTCTGATTTTAAATAATCATTATAAGTTAATAAACTATCAATCATTCCACTCGGCGAAATTTCAATAATTCGATTCGCAACCGAATTAGTCAACTCATAATCATGAGAAGTAAAAATCATATTTCCTTTAAATTCTTTCATCGCATTATTCAATGCTTGAATAGATTCCAAATCCAAGTGATTCGTCGGTTCATCCAATAACAAAAAATTAGGATGCTTCAACATGATTTTAGAAAGCATACATCTTACTTTTTCACCTCCTGACAGTACGCTAGATTTTTTATGAACTTCTTCCCCTGAGAATAACATTCTTCCCAAAAATCCACGAATGAATTGTTCATCTTTTTCCTCTGAATATTGTCTTAACCAATCTACCAAACCTAAGTCTTGAGCACCTGAGAAAAACGGAGCGTTTTCATTCGGTAAGAAATCATGAGTAATCGTTTGTCCCCATTCCATAGTTCCGCTATCCGCTTCAATATCTCCAGCAAGAACTTCTAACAACATACTTACGGCTCCCGCATTTTTGCCTAGTAACGCAATTTTTTCATTACGATTCATAGTAAATGAAACATCTTGAAACATCACTTCACCTTGGTCATTCTTTTTAGACAAGCCAGTAACTTTTAATATTTGATCACCAGGTTCTCTTTCCGATTTGAAATTGATAAAAGGATATTTACGAGTAGAAGGTTTGATTTCTTCTAAGTTCAATTTCTCTAATGCTTTTTTACGACTCGTTGCTTGTTTCGATTTCGAAGCATTCGCAGAGAATCGTTGGATAAATTCCATCATCTCTTTTCGCTTCTGTTCCATCTTCTTATTCTTGTTAGCAATTTGCGCAGCCATCAATTGACTACTTTCATACCAGAAAGAATAATTACCCGTATAGATTTTGATTCTATTATAATCAATGTCAACAGTATGCGTACTCACCATATCTAAAAAATATCTATCGTGAGAAACAACTATAACTGTATTTTTAAAACCAGCTAAAAAGTCAGCTAACCAAGTTATCGTTCTCGCATCCAAATCATTGGTAGGCTCATCCAATAATAGAATATCAGGATTTCCAAATAAAGCTTGAGCTAACAATACTTTTACTTTTTCACCACCTGAAAGTTCTTTCATGGTTTTGTAATGCAAGTCTTCTTTTACGCCGAGGTTACTCAACAATTCTGCTGCATTACTTTCAGCTTCCCATCCACCCATTTCTCCATATTTGTTTTCCAAATCTGCAGCACGCATGCCTTCCGCTTCAGTTGCTTCAGGATTCATATAGATCGCATCTTTTTCTACCATGATGTCATACATTTCCTTATGACCCATAATCACAGTATTAAGTACTTGCTTCTCTTCGTACTCAAAGTGATCCTGTTTTAGAACTGCCATACGATTGCCAGGTTCCATATCTACCGTACCGTTGGTTTGATCCACTTCACCTGAAATGATTTTTAGGAAAGTAGATTTACCAGCACCATTAGCACCAATAACTCCATAGCAATTACCTTTTGTAAATTTTAAATTCACTTCATCGAAAAGCACTCGCTTACCATATCTAAGACCAATGTTACTAACTGAAAGCATAATTTTCTCTTTTTTATAAATATTAAAGACTCGTTGAAAACGAGTACAAAGGTAAGGATTTATTACTTGAATCTGAATATTATATTTTTAAAAAATTATAGAAGACTCTTCAGTTTCATATTTTTTTAAATCCTTAACAACCCATTAACACCAATCTGCATCTATCTTATTATATTTGTATTACGAAAAAAATATTTCCTATTTATTAATATAAAAAAGCACTAAGCTTATGAAACAGATAGCAATGACATTTGCCTTCTTATTATTTTCAGTTTTCACTTTCGCTCAATCTACTCCTATAGAGCCTAAAGGTCCAACAACTACCATCGAATTTGAAGAAAATGAATTTGATTTTGGAACAGTAACAGAGGGAGAAACAGTACGTTATACTTACAAATTTAAAAATACTGGAAACGAATTTTTAATTATCAAAAATGCAAAAGGTAGTTGTGGTTGTACCGTTCCTTCATGGCCTAAAGAACCTCTTGCACCAGGTGAGACTGCTGAGATGTTAGTTGAATTTAATACAAAAGGAAAAAATGGACGACAGTCAAAAAGAGTAACGATAACTGCTAATACAGATCCTATTCAAACATTCTTAACGATTAAAGGTGAAGTATTAAAAGCTGGAAAAATAGAAGGTAATCCTTTTACCATTATGCCTAAAGTAGAAGAGCCAACTCAACCTACTAATGCAATTGCTAATGAATTACCTGCTGAATTAAAAAAGTTAAATGCAAAAGATTGTTTCGCAGTTTTCCCTAATCCAACAACTGATATTTTAAAAGTAGAATTGAAAGAGCATATTGGAGAGCAAGCAAATATTTCAATTTTTGATAGTAGAGGAACACAATTGAATACTAGAAAAGTGAATGAGATTACTGACCAAATTATTGAATTTGATGTCAACAATTATTCAAATGGAACTTACTATGTTTTGATTCAAGTAGGTGATCATCAACCTTCAACGAAGTGTTTTGTAGTTGCTGGAAAATAAAGACGATTTATATTTAATGAGGATGTATCCTCTTTTATATTTATAAATAAAAATCGGACACATTGATTAATTTCAATGTGTCCGATTTTTTTATGAAAAATAATTTATAGATTTGACTTGTCTTTTATTGTTTTGAGTGCGTCTGTAATTATAATTGCAATAATGCTTTTCGAATACTAATTTATTTCAAACAAAAGTCTATGAAAATTAAAATCATTCTGATTTTTATATTTTTTATAAATTTAAATAATCAGATTCTCGCTCAAAGAACGGATTCCGTTACGCTTAAAACCCCAAAGATAGAATATGTAATTATAGGTGTAAATTCAAGTGCAGAAGTTTTAAGTAACAATACTCTTACAAATGAAACTGCATCCATTTTTGGTTTGTTTGGAGAAATAAAAATGTTGCCTATGTTATCCTTTGTTTCTAGTGTCAACTACGGACGACGAAGTTATTTTATTATTGAAACTAGTACACCAAATACCATTTTATCTCCATTGAAAACAGAAAGAGATATTGCAGAAGATGCTTTCACTTTTGAACAGGTAATCAAATATCATTTTCAAAAGAAGAATAATTTTTCTTATTTTTTTGGTTTAGGTGCATTTTTAAAATCGGTTACTAAAAGCAAAACTGTATATCAACGTACTCCCGATACTATTACTGGTTATGTAGGATTTCAAAAAAACAGAAGATATAGTCATGCATTAGTTGGTGGTATTGTTTCTTTAGGAGTTGATTATAATTTTGAGGATGATGTGTTTATATCTCTATCAGGAGGTTTAAATTATTTTTCTAGTAATAGGAATAATCAAGATGGAATTATTCGATATGGGTTATCTAATTATTTAAGACCTTATTATCTTAATCCTCTTAATAATACAAGTGCAAATAATCTGTTTTGCAAAATAAGTATAGGGAAGTTTTTTTAAGATAGAAGTACAAACTCTGTGCAACTCTGCGAAAAACTCCCTTCAAACTCTGCGGTAAAAAAAGATTTCCTACTCAAAAAAATGAAGACATACAGGCGTCTTCTCATCATATCGATTCACTTCTTTTAATTCGCCCGTACTTTCATTAATTGCAAATTGAACAATATTATCAGAGTTCTGATTTGCTACCCAAAGATATTTTCCAGAAGATTCTATAGCAAAGTTTCTAGGGAAATCTCCACCCGAAGATTCATGACCAACTAATGTCAATAAACCATCTTTATCAATGTTATAAATGACAATACTATTATGTCCACGATTGGAAGCATAAAGAAATTTACCATTAGGATGCACATGAATATCTGCACACAAACTAAAATCTGAAAATCCTTCAGGTAAAGTTGAGATAGATTGTTTTTGAGTTAAGTTACCATTGCTTGCATCATAATCAAATACATTTACAGTTCTATCCAATTCATTCATCACATACGTAAAAGCATTGTTAGGATGGAAATCCATATGACGAGGGCCCGCGCCATTTTGCATCTTTATAAATTTCTGTTCCGTTGGAACGAGTTGTTTATTTTTAAAATCAATACGGTAAGTCATGATTTTATCAGTTCCTAAATCCGCAACATAAACATATTTGTTATCAGGCGAAATAGTCGTCGAATGTGGATGAGAAGCCTCTTGTCTGTCCGTCGTACTTTTTCCTTCATACTGAATAATCTGCGAAGCAGTATCCAAACCTCCATTTTCCAAAATCGGATAAACGGCAACGACACCACCTACATAATTACTAACAAATGCAATTTCATTATTCGCATCAACTGAAATATGACAAGGCGCAAAAGCATGCGTCTTTTGCTTATTGATAAATTTAAGACTTTTCAATTCTGATGCCTCATCAATTTTAAAAGCTTCCACCGTTCCTGATTCCCCATCATTAGGATTCAGTTCATTGACTGCATAGAGATATTTATTATTAGAACTTATAGTTAAGAAGGAAGGATTTACACGTTTATAAAAATGAGTTTCGAGAGCACCTTTTTTTGTAACATTCCAATCCTTTCGAGAAATGCCATTTCCTTTGCCATCGACATGACCTTCTTTTTTAGTATAGCTACCGACGAAAAGAATTTTAGAATCCACTATTTCTTGCTTAGGAGTTTCACATGAAAAAAATAAAATTAGAACGAAAATTGATAAAAGATTTCTCATAAGTTATAGTTCTTCTTTTTGATTGATAATGATATGGAAGTCGTCAAAATAAATAGGATTTTTTCCAGTATTCCAACAATACAAATGTAGTGTTTCATTTTTAGTATTTTGTGGAACTTGAAAAGTGAATTGAATTTTTTCCCAACCTGCTTCATTAGTTTCTAAAATATTTTCAGTTGCTTTCCATAATTTCCCATCTATAGAAGCCACAATTTTTCCTTCATTTTTCCAATCACCTTTTGCGTATCTCCATACATAAGAAGTAACTTCTTCATTACCAACCAAGTACTCAAAATCATATCCAAAACCAAAAGGAATTTCACCATCTAATTTTAAACTATACTTTCCCTCAAATACAAAATCGTTAGATTGAGCCTGACCTGATTTAAAATAACTTCCATTCTGATGAAAATAACTTTCTTTGTTTTTTTGTTTTACATCTTCTGCATTACATATTAAATGAGTCTGCGTATGACCAGTTACACCCATTATCCAAAGGCATCCCAAAACAACAATTCCTATAAATAGAAAATCTCTTCCAAAATTTTTTAGGATTTTGAAAAACTGTCGTTTTTGATTTTTATTTTCAAAATTTTTTAAATCACTCATGTAATAATTGAATCTCTAAGAAACTGTTTTATTTTTGCGCTTTATGTTTTTATAAAAAAAAATGTGACTATTCAGTAAAAAGACCAGTTGGGCAATGTCATTGATATAAAAATTGAAGACCTCTGTGAAACTCGGTGAGTTTTCTCTCTGTGCAACTCTGTGAAATAGCCAAGTTAGAAGGCTATATCACAGAGATTCACAGAGAGAAAAAACATTTATCAAAGACAAACTCTAAGTTTTGAGTACTGAATAGTGACGACAAAATTAAAATAATAAATGGTATTCAGCAGTATCTTATTTCTGCTTTATTTTTTACCAACTTTTTTGTTGATATATTTTCTTTGTCCTACCCGATGGAAGAATGAAGTGGCATTGGTGGCAAGTTGTTTCTTTTATATGTGGGGAGCGCCTGAATTTTTCATGGTAGTTTTGGTTTCTCTTTTAGCTGATTTTTATTTAGTACAACTTTTTAATCATTCTAAAAATGGATTGCGGAAGCGGATATTTTATTTAGCCATTTTTTTGAATGTAGGCGTTTTGTTATTTGCCAAATATCTAAACTTCTTTGTAGGCAATATCAATGAATTGAGTAATATATTTACAGGGCAAACCTTCGCTTGGAAAAATATTGCTTTACCTATCGGAGTGTCATTTATTACCTTTCAAAAATTAAGTTACGTCATTGATTGCTATCGTAGTAAGGTGCAACCTTTGGAGCGATTGCGAGATTATATGCTATATATTTTATTGTTTCCTCAACTCATCGCAGGACCAATTGTAAGATTTAATGAAGTCGCTTCGCAGTTATTGAATCGAGCTGATCAAGATACCATTGATTATAAATTGTCAGGACTATTTCGATTTATCATCGGACTCTCCAAAAAGGTTTTGATTGCAAATGTATTAGGTGGAGTAGTGGATGAAATATTTCAATTGTCTGCACACGAAATTCCAACAAGTCTTGCTTGGTTGGGAATCATCGCTTACTCTTTGCAAATCTATTTTGATTTTTCAGGTTACTCAGATATGGCGATTGGTATTGCAAAAATGTTAGGATTTCGTTTCCCCGAGAATTTTAACTTTCCTTATGTATCGCAAAATATCACAGAGTTTTGGAGGCGATGGCATATTACATTGAGTAATTGGATGAGAGATTATTTATACATTCCATTAGGTGGGAATCGAGTATCAAAAAGAAGATTATATTTTAATCTTTGGATGGTGTTTTTGATTTCTGGATTTTGGCATGGTGCGGCGTGGACCTTTATTTTTTGGGGAGCGTTTCATGGTTTGTTTTTGATATTGGATAGATTGTTTTTGGTTGATTTATTTAAACGAATAGGGAAACTACCTTCGGTAGTTTTGACTTATGTAATTGTATTGTTAGGTTGGGTGTTCTTTAGATGTGAAAGGATAGGTGATGCGTTTTTATATATTCATCAAATGTTTGCTTTTGATTTTACACAAGTTGGTATTTATATTCCGAATAAGTTTTTTGTCTTTTTAGTTGTGGGGTTAATTTTTGCTTTTAGTGGATATTTTTCTGTTGTTGAAAAACGGGCGGAGGAATGGTATGAAAGGATAAATACAAATTCGTTTTTATTGATGAATAAAGGATTTGTAAGTATATTGTTATGTTGGTGGTGTTTGATAGAGATATTTGGGTCGGATTTTAATCCGTTTATTTATTTTAAATTTTGATTTTTTACCACGGAGTTTAAAAAGAGTTTGGCGTAGAATTGCGCTGAGTTTTTTCGACAACTCTGTGAAACTCTGCGTTTAACTCTTTTAAACTCTGCGGTGAAATAAAAGATAATAATGACAAAAAGATATTTTAAATATTCCCTCTTCATATTTCTCATGGCAATGATGTTTTTGCCGATGTGGTTTGTTCCTTTTTTGCAAAAAGAAATTCCTTCTTTGCAAGTAGAAAAGGCAGTTGGTTTTTTTGGAAAAACTAAGCAACCAGTTTTCTATGGAAAAAAATGGATGTCAGGTGAATATCAAAATGCTTTTGAATCTTTTGTGAAAGCTAAGAAAACGCTACATCCTACAGCTATTCGATTAAAATCTCAAATGGATTATTCCCTCTATGGCGATATTATGCATGCTAATATTTTGAGTGGAAAAAATAATTTCCTTTTTCAAAAAGAAGGATGCGAAGCATATATCGGGAAAGATTTTAAAGGTGAAAAATGGATAGATGAAAGAGTCGAAAAATTAAAATCCATTACAGCTCATTTCGAAAAAGAAAACATTCCTTTCTTAGTTTTATTACCGCCACTAAAAGCAAGATACTATTCAGAACATCTTCCTGATTTTTATAAAAAAAATAAAACTGAAAAAACAAACTGGAATTATTTTTCCCAAAAACTAAAAAAAGAAAAAATCAATTTTATTGATTTTTCTTTTTTAGTAAAAAATAAGGATGCTTACGAGTATCCAATTTATCCACCTTCAGGACAACATTGGACAAAATATGGTGCTGCAATTTGTGCTGATACGATTAAGCAACATTTAGAAAATATTCTCGATATTGAAATGGTGGAAACGCTTTGGAAAGATAGTATTGAATTGAGTGAAGCCAAAGTGGAATATGATAATGAGTTAGTGGCAGGTGCGAATTTTATTTGGAATCCGCCTTTAGCACCGTTGCCTTATCCTAATATTCGGTATATCGAAAATGACTCGACAACTCGACCAAATGTTTTAGCTGTGGGTGATAGTTTTTATAAATTAATTTACGAATTTGGAATTGTAGATGGATTGTATAACAATGCTTCTACATTTTGGTATTATAACCACGAAGTGTATCCTTTAAGATTAAAAGATGGAAAACGATTGACGAATAAACAGTTGGATATTTTAGATGAAATTCGCCAACGAGATGTAGTGATACTTACTGTATTTGAAGATAACTTAGAACGATTTGTATTTGGTTTTGTGGATGAGGTTTATGAGTTGTTGGAAAAAGAGAATTAGTCATATTCATCGACTAATTCATTCTTGTCTTTTTGTTTTGGAAATAGTAAAATTACTCACTAAGTAATTTATCAATTTGCACTCTAATCACATCTTGATTAACTTGATCTTGTTCTATTACATTTTCTTCTCCTTTTTCAATCATTCCATCTACAAGACCACCTCCTATATATCGGATAATTCCTTCTTTATCAACTAAGATGTTTTTAGGAAAACCTACGCCAAATTTTTTAAGAAAAATATCTGCATCAGGAATGTGTTGAAATTGGAAATGATGTTTCTTGAGGAAGGTAAGTATTTCACGTTTCTCTTCAGGTGCCATTGAAATAAATACAATATTTTGATCGCTATAATTATTTTTGATTTCATTCAAGTAAGGCATTTCAGCTATACACGGCGGGCATCTTGTAAACCAAGTATTGATAAAAATCACCTTGCCTTTTAGATCTTCAGAATTTATAGTTTCTCCATTAATATCAACGAAGTTGAATTTTGGTATTTCATAATTCAATCGAATCTCTATTTTATCTTCTTCAGTTAAAATGGATTGGTCAACTATATTTATTCCACCATATTGAATTAAGGTGTCTCCTTCTATTTCTTCTCGAATAAATTCAAATCTAATAATCCATTCGATAGTATCATTCTTGAGGCGTTCTTCAATGTTTTTAATGTGTTGATCTATTTCGTCAAGAGTAATTCTATTCTCATCATTTCCTAAATTATAAACAGTATCAATTTGAGCGGTAAGATTAAATGTAGTCCATGTTAAGAGAAGGATTAAAGCGAAATTAATTTTCATATTTTTTTATTGTCATAATGACGAATAGAAGAAAAGTTACAGATTTGATTTGAGGGAGAGATGTATTTTGGAACGCTCACTTCTAAAAAAAAATATCTACATTTACACTTTGAGAAAACAATTGCATTTCGACTTTCTATCATAACAACTTTAATTTCGAAACGAAGTATAACTAGCATCTGCTTTTTATACAAAATAAAATTTATGAGAGCTTTAGTTATTTCAGGTGGAGCAAGCAAAGGAGCATTCGCAGGAGGAATCATAGAACACCTGTTGAATGAGCGTGGGAAAGATTATGATCTTCTTTTGGGAACATCGACAGGTGCGTTGATTGTGCCCTTTGTCGCTATACGAGAAATAGCTAAATTGAAAAAGACATTTACATCAATAGGACAAAAAGATATTTTTAATGTCTCACCTTTTATTATTAAGAAACATCGTGGAATGTATATTTCTAAGATGAATCATTTGGGAATGATTCGACAATTTATAACAGGTAAAAAGTCATTTGGTGAAAGTAAAAATCTAAGAAAATTAATTGAACGAACATTGACTTATGAAGACTTCGAAGATATTAAACAAAGTGGAAAAGAAGTTTTAGTAACGGTATCAAATCTTACCACTCGACGAGTTCAATATAAATCTATCTTTGATTATGACTATCAAGATTTTTTAGATTGGATGTGGGCTTCTTGTAATATTGTTCCTTTTATGAGTTTGGTAAAAAAAGATGGTCAAGAATATGCCGATGGAAGTTTTGGAGAATATATTCCTATACAACATGCGATTAACAAAGGTGCTACAAAAATTGATGTCATTATTCTTAATCCAAAAGATTTGGATGTGAACTCATTGCCATCCAATAGTCCGTTTGATGTATTGACTAAGACTTTTGATTTTATGTTAGGACAAATAGAAAAAGATGATATTGCGATTGGGAACTTAGAAGGTTTAAATAAAAAAGTAAGAATCAAATTTTATCATACACCTAAAGTGCTTACCGATAATGCTTTTATTTTTCGACCTGAACGAATGACTAAATGGTGGCATGAAGGATTAGAATTTGCTAGAAATAATACGCCTGATAGATATACACTTGAACCTGATGTTTTATAATTTGACAAAAAAAGTTAGCTCTTACTTTCGTAAGAGTATTGTTATTATAAAAATAAAAAGCACAATTTTCAATTTGAAGATTGTGCTTTTTGTTTTTATAACAATATACTTATGAAGTAAGTGAAAATGGTTTTTTTACTCACTCAAAAGGTTGTCATAAACTTGAACTCTCTTCCAAAGATGTTTATAATCTTCAATCATTTTTAGATGAATAGGATCATCTTGATAAGCATCTTGTTGTGCTGCATTTTCAAAATGAACAACTAAAGCAATGTCATAACTATTATCCACGACCTCTCTTGGAGTCATAGCAGGAGGTCCATAATAGGATTTGTAAATTGATTTTACAGTAGTTAATTTTCCTAATCCATTTTTTGTAAAATCAGCTTTTTGTTCATTAGTTACCTCTTCATTCATCCAAAAGAAAACCGTATGAATAAAAGCAGTTTTATCTTCATTTGCATTTTGTAATGATTTCTCTGCGGTTGCTAATTTTTCTTTTATTGATGTGATTTCGGTTTGCAACTCAGGACTAACTTGATTGCATCCTATAACTAATAGAAAAATAAAAGGAATGATTTTTTTCATTTTGTATTGATTTTGTTTTGATAACTTTAAAGAAAAGTTTGATAAAAAAAATTAAAGATAGTGAACAGAATGATTCTTTCACTATTGTCTATTTTGTTTTTATCAAGTACCGTATAAGCTAAGTCAAGGCATATATTTTTATCAATATGTAAAAGGAGTGTTATAAACTTGACTAAACATTTAGATAAAAACCTCGTTGATTTTGAGCGATCATATATTTCTGTAGGAGTATTGTTATCAATTAATGAGTTATTTAAAATATCAAAAAATAAGTCTGATTAGATTTTTAAATTTAAAACAAACTAAAATAAAAATGTCCTTTCGAAATTTTTCGAAAGGACATTTTTTAGGTTTGGAATATTCTTTATGAGTGAAAACTATCCGCCAGTTTCTTGACGTAACATTTTCATTTGACTTTCCCATAATTGACGTTGATCATCAAGTTCATCCTCATCGCAATAGTCAGTAATTTCTAAAATAGTCTCTCCAGTTACAGGAGATTTAGACATTCTAAATTCAAAATATTCATCCTCTTCGCCATCTTCCCATTTGAAGCGAACTCGTTCATCTTCAATGTCATCAATGATATTGGCCATTTCGCCTGCACCGCTCCAAATAAAGTTATATTCATTACCAGTAATATCAACTTCATCACAGAACCATCGAATCAAACAAGATGGAGTGGTAAAAAATTTATAAAGAATTGTAGGTGACGCTCGAAATATAAATTCTAATTCAAGAGTTACTCTTTTCATAATTAAAGAGTTTAAAAAAGTAAAAAAATAGGTACCAGTAATTAATTTTCAATTTGAATTATATCCAAATTTTATTAATTGAACATGCGCAATAAATAATAAAAAATTGATTTATCCAAATAAAACCGACTTTTTCATAATTCAATAAAAAATAAATCCTTTTTGTTGTCTTAATAAATGAATATTTAAACATAAAAATAATCTTAATATTGCGATAGGACTTAGGTATATAGTATTTTTATAAGATGTAAAAAGTTGATTTAGTAGAACTTAATTCTGTTAATGTATCATATTGACAAGTAAAAGATTGCAATCGTTTCGAACAAATAACTATAATTTTTATTTGTTGTAAACTCTTGACTGTGACAGTATTTTCGTGTACTTTTGTAACATAATTATTTGAAGTTAATCAAAATTCCTCCGATTTGATGAAAGGTTTCATAATAAGAATAAAAACACATCTCAATTTCCACAACTTTTTATTACATCTCAAGAGGAGAGTATCTAGCTTTTTCCCATTTACATTAAAACAATATCCTAATAATTACTAGAATTTAAATGATATATTCTAGATAGCTAAGTCTATTTAGATTAAACACTATTGTAAACCAAACCATAATTTACTTTTTCATGAGACAACTGAAAATTACTAAGTCGATTACGAATAGAGAGAGTCAATCTTTAGAAAAGTACCTCCAAGAAATTGGTAAGGTTGACTTGTTAACTCCTGAAGAGGAAGTTGATTTAGCTCAACGAATCAAGCAAGGAGATCAACAAGCTCTAGAAAAATTGACTAAAGCAAACCTCCGATTTGTTGTTTCAGTTGCTAAGCAATACCAAAACCAAGGTCTATCACTAAGTGATTTGATCAATGAAGGTAATTTGGGATTGATTAAAGCAGCTCAGCGTTTCGATGAAACGCGTGGTTTCAAATTTATCTCTTATGCTGTATGGTGGATACGCCAATCCATTTTACAAGCGCTTGCAGAACAGTCCCGTATTGTACGGCTTCCACTTAACAAAGTAGGATCTTTAAATAAGATCAATAAAGCATTTTCTGAGTTGGAACAAGAGTACGAACGCGAACCTTCTGCTGATGAATTAGCAGACCTTTTGGATATTCCTACGGAGGAAGTTCAAACTACACTTGGTGTTGCAGCACGACATGTGAGCATGGACGCACCATTTGTTGAAGGTGAAGATAACTCTTTGCTTGATGTCCTTGAAAATGGCGGTACTCCTGGTACTGACTCCAAACTTGAGTATAAAGAATCTTTACGTCGAGAAATCGAACGTTCTTTAAGTACGCTAACTGATAGACAACGTGATGTCATCAAGCTGTACTTTGGAATTGGTGTAGAGCATCCTATGTCTCTTGAAGATATTGGAGAACGATTTGGATTAACACGAGAGCGTGTAAGACAAATTAAAGATAAAGCAATCAATAAACTTAGAAATACATCAAGAAGTAAGTTGTTGAAAAACTATTTAGGTACATAACTTATTTCTATAAAAAATATTATTGACGCAAATTTGGAAAAGCATCCCAATTAATAATTGGGGTGCTTTTTTTTACGGTTTTCTCAACTCTTTTTAATAGTTTTTAAATTTAAAATATTCATACTAATAACATTTTGTTTTTAGTGACGTAAAAAAAATAGTAATTTTGTAATTGAACTACAATTTAATTAAACCTGTACCTAACCAAAATCATGAGTGATAAAAATATGTTATTGCGAAGTAACGCTGATACTTCCTTACGTGACTGGCACGAAAAAGAAAAAACAGCTTTAGAGTTACTCCAATTAGTAGGAGAACTTCGTTTTGATCGTTCTATAGATATTCTTTTATTTCGTAGAGGAATATATGATTCTCGCCCAAGTGAAGTAATCAACATTCATAAGTACGCTAATAATTATACGGATAAAGAAATTCCTGTAAATGTTACTTTGGAAATTGTTAAGTCAATTGCTAAAATTGAAAACATTGTACCTGCTAGAATTGATATTGGTACTTTAGCCACAGAATGGTTACAAGAAAAAGATTTGTTCAGTAGCGTTGATGAATTTATTGGTCATAAATTAAATGGATTTTCAGCAAGTGACAATAGTGCATTAGTTGCTAAAGATATTGTGCTTTATGGATTCGGACGTATAGGTCGATTAGTTACTCGAATATTAGTTGCGTCTACTGGTCGTGGAGAACAGTTAAGATTAAAGGCTATTGTACTTCGTCCTAAGTTAAAAGATAAATTTGAAGAAACTTTAAAACGGGCTTCACTTTTAGAATCTGATAGCGTTCATGGAATGTTTAAAGGTATAATAAAAGTTGCCGATGATGGTTCTGAAATTATTATCAATGGTAATCGAGTGCAAATGATTTATGCAGGTAAGCCTGAGGATATTGATTATACTGAATATGGAATAAAAGATGGAATCGTAATAGACAATACGGGTGTATGGAGAGATAAAGCGGAATTGAGTAATCACCTAAGACCTGGAATATCGCACGTAATGTTAACTGCTCCTGGTAAGGATATTTCTAATATTGTATACGGCGCTAATCATGAATCAGTTGATTTAGAAAATGAAAAGGTATTGAGTGCGGCTTCATGTACTACTAATGCTATAGTTCCAATCATTGCTGTTATTGATGAAAAATTGGGAATCGAAAAAGGGCATATCGAAACTATTCATGCTTATACTAGTGATCAAAATCTTTTAGATAATTTTCATAAAAAAGAACGTAGAGGAAGAGGAGCAGCCACCAATATGGTATTAACTTCTACAGGAGCAGCGAAAGCAGTTTCAAAAGTATTTCCTCATCTTAAAGGAAAACTGACTGGAAATGCAGTTCGAGTTCCTACTCCAAATGTATCTTTGGCAATTATGAATTTTACATTAAAAACACCTTCTGATGTAGATTCAATTAATGCGATGATAAAAGATGCAGCATTGAATGGAAATCTAGTAGAACAAATTCAATATTCAACTTCTACAGAATTTGTTTCGAGTCATGTCGTAGGTTCGGTTGCTACTTCAGTTTTTGATGCACCATCTACGATAACATCTGCTGATGGAAAAACTGTAACGTTGTATGCTTGGTATGATAATGAATATGGTTATAGTTGTCAAGTTGTTAGATTAGCGAAACATATAGCTAAAGTTAGAAGAATGGTTTATTACTAGACAACTTCAAAATATAAACTCTTTTATTCTGAAAGAGTAATCAAACAATTATAGATTCAACGGTGTTAGAGTTTTACTCTAACACCGTTTTGTTTTAAGTATGATTTTAAATTTTGCGAAAGATGATTAACAAGTCTAATAATTATGTACTCTTACTTATATTCGGATTTTTAAAAAATAATAAGTAGCTAGATAATAGAAACCGTGTATTTATAAGGATAAGATTTTTTTGATAGTTTTCTTTAAAAAATAATTGCATACCCTGCGGTATGGAATTATTTTTTAGAGGAAAATAGCGGAAAAAGATATTCTTATAAAACACGGTTACTATTGTCTAGCTACTAAAATAGCCCGAAGGGCTAAGTATGGATAAAATAGAACAGACAAAATCATGGATAAATAAAATAGTAATTGGACTTAACCTATGTCCTTTTGCAGCACATCCATTTCGAGCTGAAAAAATTAAATATCGCTTAGAAGAAACTGATGACATTAAGCAATTGACTGAGGCATTAGTTGAAGAACTTTTATTTTTGAAAAATATAAAATCTTCGGAGGTTGAAACTTCATTTATAATTCATCCAAATGTATTACTTGAATTTTTAGACTATAATGATTATTTGTCAGTCGTTGAAATTGTACTAAAAGAGTTGGAGTTAGAAGGAATTATTCAAGTTGCATCGTTTCATCCTGATTATCAATTTGCTGGAGAGGCAAAAGATGCACCTTCAAATTATGTTACTCGTTCGCCTTATCCAATGCTTCATCTTTTACGGGAGAGTAGTGTTACAAAAGCGATTGAAAGTCATCCATCAGCAGAACAAATACCTTTTGATAATATCAAAACGATGAATGAATTAGGATTAGAAAATATTTTAAAATTGAAAAATAATAAATAATGAAAATTACTTTAGAAACTAAAGGTTCTTTAAATCAATATGTAGCAATGAACGAAGATGGTCATACCGTTAACCTAAGTGGAGATGGAACAGCTGTTGGTCCGATGCAAGCGGTTCTTATGGCTGTGGCTGGATGTAGTACAATTGATATTGTAATGATCTTAGAAAAAATGCGCCAAGATGTTAAAGATATAAAAGTAGAAGTGGAAGGGAAAAGACGAGAAGAGATTCCTAGAACTTATACTAATATCCACATGCATTATAAAATTTATGGAAATGTAAAAACGGCTAAAGCTCAACAAGCTGTTGATTTATCATTAGAAAAATATTGCTCAGTTTCAAAGATGTTAGAAAAGAGTGCAGAGATAACAGGGAGTTTTGAAATTATAGGAGCTTAAATTAATCTAAAAAAAAAAAGGTCGACTCAAAGAGTCAACCTTCATTTTTGTGAAAATGGGAAAATAATTTGTTAAGTCATCTTAGAAAAATCAATACTTAACTTTAGTAGCTTTTTCGAGAAATAGGACGGTGTGTGCGTCTGTGTTATTGAAAAAGCCGTCGTGTGTTTAATCGGTATTTGGGCAAAAAAAAAATGGCGTATGTCTATTTATTGGAAATAAAGCGTGTGTTTAGGCGTATAAAATTATTGGATGTATTTGGTATAAAAATTAAAGATTCGGTATAATATGTTTATTGGATTACGATTCTATTTTTTATAATATTATTGTTTTCAAGTATCAATTCAATCTGATATGTTCCACTTGAAAATAAAGACAATTCAAGTTCGTAAATTATATCTTGTTCTAAATCAACTACATCTTCAATCATTACGTCATTACCATTTTGACTAAGTATTACTTCTGTTACTGTCTCTTCAATATTTGCAAAATCTACAAAGAGTAAATCGTTATCTGGATTTGAATAAAAAATATCTGTTACTCCATTGATCTCAGAATTATTGTAAATATAATTATTATCATTTGTAAGAGTGTTAAAGTTATTAGCAAAAAATAATGTAACGATTAAAAATTTCATATTCTGGTTTTGTTGGATAAAAAAAATGGGAAGGTAAAAATTGGAGGGGAGTAGGTTGTGTGTTATGTTTTACTAAGTTGCAATTCCTGTGCCAATAGCTTGTCACAAATCAAAAAAACAAGATTTTATTGAAAACAAATTTTTAAAAAAACAAAATGAATCTGGTTGTGACATTCAAAGAAGATTAATAAAAATATGGAACTATTTATAAAGTACTGATTATGAATTAATTTAGTTCGCATTCCTCTTAATCAATTATATATCCTGCCAATTAGAAATTAAAAAAGATTTATTTCTCTTTAAAAAATTAATAATTCTAAAAGCCTCTTCTTCAGAAATACTCGTGTCTGTAGGTAGGTTAATTATATGTTTTCCAATTTTTGTTTCTAAAGGAAAATATTTTATTGCTAAATCCCAGAGATGATAATTATCTTGAATTGGATGAATAGGACTATTCATCCAATCACCTAATGGGATATTATTTTTTTGAGCGAGTTCTAAAAATTGAATTTGGTTTTTTACTAGGAAAGGATATTTAGTAAAAGTATGAACAGCATAATCAGGTTGAAAAACTGGGGATATATTTAATTGCTTAAATGCTTCGGAATATAAACTAGCCAGTTTTTTTCTATGTTCTAAATTAGATTGAAAACTACCAATTTTATTTAATCCGACTTTAGCTTGAATTTTAGCTCCTGTTTTCAGATAACCGCTAGGCATTTTTGCGCTATCTAATTCTCCAGCATCCGAAGAACCTGAGATTAATCCTTTTTGACTTGCCCATCTATATAATTTAAGAGCATTCCAATATATTGATGGAGTTAAAATGTTTTTTCTAATGAAAATTTGAAGCGCCAACATTTGTTCATCTTTAAAAGTAGGAGAGGAGAGTTGTTTTTCTAAAGCATTGATTTTATGAAGACTTTCTTTTTCATTCCAAAGCACTATACCTCCAATACCAGTAGAAAAAGGTTTGTTCCATTGAGAAGAGAAAAAAGCAGCGGTAGCTGATGTTCCATTTTTTCTACCTTTGTAACTTCCACCAAATCCATGTGCACAATCTTCAATAACTTTCAAATTGTATTTATTGGCGATTTCGAGAATAGGATCCAAGTCAGAACTTAAGCCAAATGTATTTTGCGCTAGAATGATTTTAGTTTTAGCTGTTATCTTATTTTCAATTTGATGTACATCTATATTATAAGTTGTAGGATCTATAGATGTATAAATAGGTGCTGCACCTAAATACTTAATCGCACTAGGTACGACAACACAAGTAAAAGCAGGAAGTATTACTTCATCTCCAGGTTGAATATCTAATGCTTTTAATATACAATAAAGCCCTACACGGCCTCTCCAATAGAGACTAATTTGATTAGCATCTACATCTAAATATTCAGCAATACTCTTTTTATATTTTTTTAGAATCAAAAGAAATTTATATTTACATGTTCCTAATTATATCAATATGACTTTGACCAAAAGAAAATCAACATTAAATTTTTATGTATCAATCTTATACTTTACAGTTATTATTTTTTATTCATTAGGATGTCAAAATAGTAAAGGTAAAGATATTAATGAAGTGAATGGAATCCCACAAGATAGTATCTCTATGAACAAGAGTGATATTAGACTTGGAAAACTTGATAGAGATAGATTTGATTCTAT
>JALZVK010000271.1 GCA_023301005.1 Saprospiraceae bacterium
CACAGAGTTCCACAGAGAAGAATTCACCGAGTTTCACAGAGGTCTTCAATTCTTATATTAGTGTTATTGTCGCAAATTAATGCTGATAGTTACATTTATTCTAAATAACATTTTACAGTCGACCGTTAACCGAATAAAAAAAAAGTGTACTTGTAACAATACAAATACACTTTTTCTTTTTTAAGAAAAATCAAATTTTAGAATCCGAAGAAATTCAAAAATCCTTTTGATTTTTTCTTTTGTTGCGTTGGCTGAGGAGTCATAGAATGTTGTTCCTCAACAACTGCTGGTTCTGGTGCATGAATGATAACTTTTCCTTTATGATTAAGGATATCGCCACCTTTATTCAGCTGATAGTCTCTCGCGTCGTTAATGCCATAAAATGGTTCATTATTCCCCTCTACCCAAAATGCGCCAACTTTTCCAAAATAAGGATTGTCAATTTTGCTCATATTTAATAAGGTTTAGGTTTAAAATATTTTACTTGATCGTTTTCTTTTATATAATAAAGATATTGAATATTTTTATAAATAAGAAATAAAAATAAATATATATCAAAAATGTCAGAATAATATTCCAATAATAGTGCTTTTTAAAATGTGGCTAGTTTTCACTATTTTTACTATTATGAAAGCCCCAACAGAATTTAGATTACAAATTCCTTTGTTTTATAATAAGACAAAATTGGAATTTCAAAAAGACCCTTACGAACGATATGACAAAATGGTCGTTCGACAAACTGCCCTGCATCTTGCTGATGAACTTTGGGGTAAATATCCTTTTCAAAAGACTATGGATTTTGCAACTCCATTCTTACCTGATATTGATAATCCAAAAATTATAGAACTTGGTTGTGGCGTAGGAAGATGGATTGCAACACTAGCTATGCATTATCCTAATGGACAGTTATGGGGAATTGATTATAGTTATCAAATGCTAAAACGTGCGAATGAATTTTGGATAGAAGGAAAAAAAGTAATATTAGATTTATCAGTCTCAGGTTTTCCAACAATAGAATTACAAGGTCATCAATTATCGAATATTAAGTTTGGATTAGCTAAGGCGGAACAGTTGCCATTTGATGATAACTCTCAAGATGTTGTATTGAGTAGTTTTCTTTTGGATAGATTAGAAGATCCGCATCAAGGCTTAAAAGAAATGTATCGCATCCTTCGACCTGGCGGTACGATGATTCTTATTAGCCCTTTTAATTTTATTGAAAATAAACATTGGAAAAAATATCATCCGCCGATTCGTATTTTTCATTTCCTAAAAGATTTGGGTTTTGAAGTGGAGGAATGGAATGATGAATTTATATTGGAGGAGCCGCTTGATGTAAGAGGGAATGTGATTGGGTGGAAATGTGTGGGATTGGTGGGGAAGAAGTGATATTGATTTATCATTTTTAACGTCAAAAAGAACGTGATTAAGTGAAAATATACAGAGTTGATAGAGAAAAAGTAATAAAGTATTATCTTCGAGGAAAATTGATAGTAACTTCCAGTTACTTTTTTTAATTTAAAAAAATATCAAGAGGTAACTGGAAGTTACTCTTGAGAAAAAATTATGAGCTACGACATACATTTTATAAAAAAGAAAAATATAACTATCCAAGAATCTTTAGATTTTTTGGAGAAGAAAAAGATCTCGAAAGACAACCAATTTAGCGAAGCTGAAACGAAAAGTATGGTTGCAGAGATTGTTGAAATGAATCAACATAAAGATGTTAATACAACCAAAGATAGTACAACAATAGATTTTGATACTTTTCAAGTAAGTCTGTACAAAAGTCAATTATCAATTGCAATCTCTTATCAAAAAGAGAGTCTTGCTCAAAAGAATATTGTTCTAGTCAATTGTGTTATTGATACATTTCTAGAAAATGATAGTATTGGTCTTGATGGTCAAGTTGAAAAATTTATCGATGACGATTATAGTTTTAAAGCTTCTTTTGCTCAATCATTAGATGTGGTTACTGCTTCAGTAGAAACAGATGAAAAAGGAAAAGATTTTGAAACTAAAGAAGCGGCTGAGAAATTTTATTTCAAGCATAGAGACAAAGTGTTAGCGCAAGTTGAAATGCTAAAAACAGCTTATCCGAAAAAGAAACTTGATTTTTCATCAGAGAGTCTAAAACATTTGGAATGGGTGTTTTATGAAGGTTTGGAAAATGATGAATTTGGAGAATCTCTTCCTAAGAAAAAAGATTTTTATACCTTACTGTCCATGTACAAAGCAAAAGTTTATGTAGAACATAAAGCTTATCAATGGAAAGTATGTGAAAATTATTATCATAAAAGTTTTCAATTGGCTATTCAAAATAAAAAAGGAATGCATACCATTTTTATTTCGCCAAGAAAGAATTTTGAAGATTTTCCAGATACTAAAAAACAAGCTTTGCTTAAGGAATATGGACGAGAAGTTTAATTCTATATAAGCATATTCTAAAAAGACTTGTTACTCTTTGAAAGGGTAACAAGTCTTTTTTTTGAATAAGATAAAATTAGCACAAAGCTATTCAAAAATCCGTACCACTACTTTGAGATTTCTCCTCCTCCAAAATCTGAGAAACACGTTCAGCCTCTCGAATAACTTCAGGCGGAAATTTTGCTAATTCTAAAATCCGAATCGCATTCCGCTGCTGCAAGATTCCTTGCTTTAATTTATAATCAAAAAATAATTCCTCATTTTCGATTTGTTCCTGAAAATGATAAAGGACAAAACCATTTTGTAGAAATTGAGTCAACTCCAAATCATGAGTCGAAACCATGACCAAATGATTTTTTTGATTTAGAAATTCTAAAATAGCTTTTGCTGAACCTACTCTTTCAATAGTATTAGTTCCTTTAAAAATTTCATCGATAATAAATAAAAATTGCCCATTTTCGTTTTCTGAATTTTTCAATAATTCATTAATTGAATCTACCTCTGCGAGGTAGTAACTTTGAGATTCTGATACATCATCAGAGATACGAATGGACGTTGCTATTTTTAAAATAGGTGCTGTATATTTTTCAGTAAGCGTCGTAGCAATTGATTGTGCAAGTAATACATTGATACCAACTGCTCTAATAAAAGTCGTCTTGCCTGACATATTGGAACCAGTTAGTAACAATGACTTTACATTTAAATGTAAATCATTAGAAATGCAATCTTCAATCAACGGATGTCTGATTTCTTTAACCTCGATTTCTTTTTGTGGTTCAGTAAAAATAGGTTTAGAATAATAATTCAAACTCGAACGATAGGAAGCAATGGAAAGAATAAAATCTGTCTTACCAATCAATTTAAATAGTTGATGAAAACTTTCTTTTTTAGTATTCACCGATTCTATTACGCTATAGAAAAAACTAAACTCGGTCAATGATATCACCTTTATCATTTCGACAATAAACCAAAGCAAAGCTAAATATTCATTTTGTTGAATTTGCTGATCGATACGAAGCCAGCCAATTTTTTGAATAATACTTTTGACTGCTTTTAGATCTTTTTCTACGGGTAAATTAATTATCGCATCATCTGTTTTTTGATAAACATTATCAGCAGTTGCATAGATTTTTGATAGGCGATTAAAAATACGATTGTACTTTCCAATCTTATTTTTATTCCAATAATGCAGCATCATATTGATAGGCAAAATGACAAGTAGAACCAATATCAAAGGTTCATAAAAAAAACTCCCCACAAAGGAGAAGATTGTAATGACTTGTAGAATTGGAATTACCCAAATCCATTTTAATTTAACAGGCAACTCTCCCCAAATGAGTAGAGGTAGATAATAATCTTCATATTTGTTGAGTGTCGAAAGGTCAGCTTGTAGATCAAAAACTTGATCTTTATTTTGAGTATAAAATTCGACAGCTTTATCTAATTTTTCTAAATCAGAAATAGAGTCAGTAGGATTTCTAAGAGCATTGTAAAAGTATTGTTGACCAATATGACTTTTGGTATGATCTATTTTTTCAAAGACCAAATCAAGGTCTAAATCGAGTGCGGTTTTATCTTCGATTCGATGAAATGATTTCTCTTCATTGTGTTCAAAATAAATTGAGATTCCATCAAAACTAAAATGATCTTCTTTCGATTTCCCCCAACTGTCCTGCATGGTTTGCAGGACTTTCTTTTTATTTTTTAAATTACTTCTTGCGATAAACCAATAGATAAAATAAAGACTGGTTATAATTAGAAGTAAGTAGAATAATTCCATTCTGCTTCTTTTTGATTAGTTGAATAAGTAGATTTTAAAAGAGTTCAAATCATTTTAAAACCATAAACACAAGGTCTAAAACTTCTAATAATTTCTAACTCTTTTTAGACGAATGGAATTAAATAATCTATTTTACTTCTCGGAAATCATTCCAATTTCCCTAACTCCCGTACCAATCCTATCAGTCAATTGATCACCTAAATCTTGCCTCGCTAATTCAGCCAACTCTAACAATTGATTTACGATTTTTGGATGATCAGCAGCGACATCTTTTGTTTCGCTAATATCATTTTGCAAATCATATAACTCTTGCCCCATTTGATTTTGTTCGTAATCAATAGGGAAACCATCGTTCGTTCCAACCCTTCCATTTAGCGAACGATATTGATGAGGCAAATATAATTTCCACCGACCATCGCCACTTAGTACCGCATGTAATTCGTTTGTTTTATAATAAAAATAAAATGCATCGTGATGAGGTTGCGCATCAGATTTTCCTAACAATAAATGACTCATATCAATACCATCTATTTTTTTAGTAGGCAATTTCGCACCTGTGAATTTTGCAATAGTAGGAAGAATATCAATCGTCATTGCAGGTTGATTAATGGTTTGACCTGCTGCTAGTTTTCCTTTCCAACGCATTACACAAGGCACTCTAACTCCACCTTCCAATGCTGCACCTTTGCCTTCTCTGAGAGGAAGTGCGACTCCTGAGTGACCGCCATAATTTAACCAAGGTCCATTGTCGGAAGTAAAGATGACTAAAGTGTTCTCATCTAGATTATACTTTTTTAAAGTCTTTAAAATCTCTCCAGTTGACCAATCAATTTCTTCAATCACATCGCCATAAATACCACCTTTTGATTTGCCTTTAAATTTATCAGAAGCATAAAGCGGCACATGTGGCATACTATGAGGTAAGTACAAAAAGAAAGGTTGGTCTTTATTTTTTTCGATAAATTTTACCGCTCGATTAGTGTACCAAGTGGTGAGCATATCTTGATTTTCTAACAATGTATCTACAATTTTTTCATTTTCGATTAAAGGCAAAACTGGGAAATTAAAAACAGGACCTTGTTGTGGATGCTTAGGCCACATATCGTTGGAGTAAGGAATTCCATAGTATTCATCAAAACCTTGACGAGTCGGTAGGAATTGAGGTTCATTTCCCAAATGCCATTTTCCATAAATCGCAGTTGTATAACCTAATGGTTTTAAAATTTCTGCAATCGTCTCTTCATCAGTATTTAAACCTTTTCCAACATTAGGCATAAATGCGCCGTGAATATTTAAACGATTAGCATAGCATCCTGTCAACAAGGAAGCGCGCGAAGCAGAACAAACGGGTTGAGAAACATAGAAGTTGGTAAACCGAATTCCTTCTTTTGCCATCTGATCAATGTTCGGTGTATTTATATTTGGAGAACCATAGCAACTTAAATCTTGATAGCCTTGGTCGTCGGTAAAAATCAAAACGATATTAGGTAGAGTAGGGGAGGATACTTTTTCTTTCGAGGAACAGCTACAAAGAATGGTAATGAAAATGAGATAAAGTAATAGGTTTCTCATGGATGTTTTTTGTTTGTTATAAAATAGTTGAAAATCTTGTTTACTCAATATACGTAAACTTAATCTTCTAACTACCTTTCTTAAAATAGATTTTAATTTTCTTTGCAAATGTCGATTCCATAAACTAATTTTGTATTGCAAAGTACTTTTAAAATATAAGTTATGAATCAACAAAAAATAATCTTTAGCCTACTTTTGGTAGGTGCTATACTTTTTAATATTCTTTTTTGGGGAGAATATTTAGGAGTTAATCTAATACTATTTACCATTTTTAATATTGGTGCATTGGTATATGTCAATGAAGGCAAACGGCTTTCTATACCTGCGAGAATTACAAGTGTATGTACATTCTTATTAGCATTGCTAGTCATTTTAAATCATTCGATACTGAGTATGGTCATGTTTGGTATTTCCTTTTTTGCGATGATAGGATTTGTACATCAATCTGAATTGCAACTTTTCTTTTATGGGTTTTTACAAAGTATTTTCAACCTACAATTAATATCTAAATTTTCATCAGGGCTCAAAGAAGTATTGAATATATCAGGACTCAAATCTGAAAGGATTTTAAAATATATACAGATAGCAGTTTTACCAATCTTTATTTTACTCATATTTTATTCTTTGTATTATGCAGCCAATCCTGCTTTTGCATCTTACTCGGATACTGCTTGGAATTGGTTGATTGATAATTTTACTTTGGATATTTCTTTTGATCGAATTATGTTTTTTATTATTGGACTTATCGTTAGTGGAATGGTAGTTTGGAAAGTAACGGACTCCAATTTGGTGAATCAAAACAATACATTTACAGAACAATTATTTCGGAAAAAAAGTAAAAGAGATAATCAAATAATGGCTCCTACGACGATGGGTTTAAAGACAGAATTTCAAATTGCAACGATGATGTTTGGAATGTTAAATGTCTTATTATTCATAGCCAACCTGACGGACATTAATTTTGTGTGGTTTAATTTCGAAGAAAATCCAGATTATAATTTAAAGACCTATGTACATCAAGGAACCTATATATTAATTGCAAGTATATTGTTAGCGATGATGATCATCATCTATTATTTTAGAGGAAATTTGAATTTTTATAAAGAAAATAAAAAACTAAAATTGCT
>JALZVK010000272.1 GCA_023301005.1 Saprospiraceae bacterium
CCAGCCAGCGGGGGAGAACATTTTGCTGTTTTTTTTTTGCAGCATCTTTTTAATCTGCACAAATTCTCCCCCGCTGGCGGGGGCCGGGGGGTGGACTTTGCTAATTACAAAATTTTATTTTTTTCCAACTCAAAAAACAAACAAAAAAAGTGATTCTGAAAACATTCAGAATCACTTTTTTTTATAAATATTTTAAACGTAAAATATCTTACAAATCTTCCAACATCTTTTGCTGACGAGATCCAAAATGCATTGCCTCCAACATCGTAAATGAAAGTACCTCTTCCAAATTACCATATTCATTTTGGTAATCTTTATAGCTTCTTCTAATTACTTCATGAGCTTCCGCTTTTCCATAAACATGAGTAATCTCACATTTAGGATCTTCTCCAGGTAATTGTTTGTACGTCAAAAAATAATGCTTTAATCTATTTAATACATTTTCAGGAATATCATTAATATCATTCCATTGAGCATACATCTCATCATTTTTTAAAACTGCAATAATTTTATCATCTGCTTCTCCCCCATCTATCATACGGAATCCACCAATAGGAATTGCAGGTACAATAATATTTCCATGCGTAACTTCTCGTTCAGTCAATACACAAATATCTAAAGGATCATCATCACCTACGATATTTTTACGACCAGTTTTTTCCATACAATATTTAGCAACTTCTTTTTTACATAAAGTTTGCGGAACGAAACCATACATTGCAGGTACAATATTAGAAAATTTTTGAGGTCGATCAATCATCAAATATCCTGACTTCTTATCTATTTCATATTTAACTGTATCAGAAGGAATAACTTCTATAAATGATGATACCAAATCTGGCGCATCTTTTCCAATTTCTATACCATGCCAAGGGTGAGATTTATATCTTAGCCCAAGCATTTTCCAAATTTTATCAAACGACTCTTTCATATTTATATATGGGTTTTATTTTATATCATTTTATATTACAAATGTAAGGGAAAATCATACCATTTGCTTCGTTTTAAATTAATAAATAATCTAAAATTTGGTATCAAAACATTTTGCACCTCAAAATTTTATTTTTATTTCAAACAATCATCATTATTCAAAATTATATTTCACAAAACAATCAATATATATTTTTTGTTATCTGACAAACTATTAAAAAAATGAACCCAAAAGGAAAATATATCATTGGAATTGATGCCTGTAAGTTGGGTTGGGTTGCTGTTTGTATCGATCAATCTCAAGAATTTTCAATTTCAAAACATCAAACTTTCAGTTCCATTATATATACTTATCCAAATGCTGAAAAGTATTTAGTAGATATGGTCATTGGTTTGGCTGATAAAAATCATCTTCGTGAAATTGAAAAACTAGCTAGAGAAAAATTAAAACCAAATCGCACTTCTACCGTTTTTACTCCTCCCTGTCGAGAGGCTGTTTATGAAAAAAATTACGACGCTGCTAAGAAAAAAAACATTGCAATTACGGGAAAGAGTATTTCCATACAAGCATGGAATATTGTTCCTAAAATAAGAGAGGTCGATAAGTTTATTTTAAAAAATAAAAACCTACGAAGTAAGATAAATGAAGCGCATCCTGAATTATGTTTTGCAAGTTTGAATAATGGGAAACCAATGCAATTCAAAAAAAGCACTAAAGAAGGAGAAGATGAAAGACTCACTTTACTATCTCATTTTTATCCAAAATCAAAAAGCGTTTTCGAAGAAGGTTCAAAATCATTTTTAAAAAAGGAAGTCAAAAATGATGATATAATTGATGCACTTGGATTGGCGGTAACAGGATTGTTAGGAATGCAGAATGGTTTTGATTTTCTAATTTCAAAAAATAAAAAACAAGATATTCACGGATTAGAAATGAATATGTGTTTTTATAAAAAAAACAAAAGTCATTGAGATATCATCTCAATGACTTTTGCGATCACTAACCTTTTTTTAACTAAAAATCTTCGATTATTTTCTTTTTCATCGCTTGAAATTCTTCCTCAGAAATCACTCCTTTTTCTTTCAAATCTCCAAGCTCTGATAATCTTGTGATAACATCTTTTTCTACCACATTTTGAGCTTCCATTTTAGCAACTTTTTCAACTGCGTCTTTTTGCACTTCTTGGTCTTTTCTAATTTCCTCTGCTACTTTTTTTCCTTTTTCAAATTTCTCCTTATACATCTTAGTCAATCTATCCGTATCAAAATCTAAAAAAGTACCTCCCGTTTCAAAATGCTTTTTAAATACTTCTCCTAATGCATAAGATGAAGCTCCCGACAAAACAGCTACTGTCACACCACCCATTACAGTTCCTATACCTGGAATAAATTTGATGACAGCACGAGCACCTAATCGAGCTAATCCTGAACTTGTCATCGAAGATATAACTGCTTTACCTTCTGTCTCTTTGAAGTCCACATCATATAATTTACACATCTGTCGAACCATGTCCAATTGGATGGCACTTACTGCAAAAAAATCAGCAATCGGTACTGGAATCAAACCTGCTCCCATTGACCATACAATATGATTTCTAATTACTTTATCAGCACTTGCTGTTCTATTATCTGAATCCATGTTCTCTTTATTATTTTATTTTTTTTGTAAATGTATTGTTTTATTTTTCCAAATTTAGGAAAAATTGGGCAGTACTTGAATACTGCCCATTTGTTATCATTGGCTTTATAAAAAAAAACGGTATTGGGATAGTTCTTGATTTGTTTGTTTAAACGTGTTTTGTTTAAAATGGTTATTTATTTATGTCAAAAATTATAATAACAATGTCGTATCTAAAATGATGAACTGCATTTTTTCTCGACCATTTTGATTTTTTGACCGACAAAATCCTACTTTTACAATCTAAACTTATACTTAGTTTTACTCGTTATGTTATTATTCCTTAATACTTCTTCAACCTGCCAAATGAATCTACCTGACGGTAGACAGGATTGGCGGTTACTTAAATCAAAATAATGGATAAAAAAACTCATACTGACATCACTCTTATTGGCGCAGGTATCATGAGCGCAACGCTTGGTATCTTATTAAAAAAATTAATGCCAGATGCTACAATTGCTATTTATGAAAGATTGGATAAAGTAGGTGCTGAAAGTTCTGACGCTTGGAATAATGCGGGAACTGGTCACTCTGCTTTTTGTGAATTGAACTATACGCCTCCTCGTGAGGATGGTACTGTAGACATTAGCAAAGCTCTAAAAATTTCTTCTTCATTCGAAGTTTCCAAACAATTTTGGGCGTACTTAAAAGAGACGAATGCGATTCCTAAAAACAAATCTTTCATTAATGATATTCCACATATTAGTATGGTTTGGGGGCAAGAGAATCGAGATTTTCTTCAAAAGCGATATGAAGCATTAGTGCAATATCCAATTTTTGAAGATATGAAATATAGTGAGGATTTTGAAGAGATTTCTCTTTGGGCACCTCTGATGATGCGCACAAGAGATCATAAAGAATTAGTGACTGCAACTTTGATGGATATTGGAACTGATGTGAACTTTGGAAATATCACACGGTGTATGATTGAGCATTTGCAAACACTTGATGGTGTGGAAGTTCACCTCGGTCATGAAATTCAAGACTTGACCAAACAGGATGATGGCAGTTGGAAAATAGATATTGAGAATTTGGCAACTAAAGAAAACTTAGATCATCATAGTGGTTTTGTTTTTATTGGAGCAGGTGGTGGAGCTTTGCCTTTGTTAGAAAAAACGGATTTGGAAGAAGCAAAAGGTTATGGTGGATTTCCAGTAAGTGGTCAATGGTTGCGATGTATGAATCCTGAAATTATTGAACAACATCAAGCTAAAGTTTATGGAAAAGCTGCGGAAGGAAATCCTCCAATGTCAGTTCCTCATTTGGATACTCGATATATTGATGGAAAGAAATCTTTACTCTTCGGACCTTATGCTGGCTTCTCTACTAAGTTTTTAAAAAATGGTTCTTACTGGGATTTACCGTTGTCAATTGAGATGCATAATATTTGGCCTATGCTTTCTGCGGGTATTCATAACATTGGTCTTACAAAATATTTGATTGACCAAGTGATGCAATCACCTGAGGAGCGTTTTGCATTTTTACAGAAATATTATCCTGATGCTAAGATGGATGATTGGAAATTAGAAATCGCTGGACAACGAGTTCAGATTATCAAAAAAGATGAAGCCGAAGGTGGTGTTTTAAAATTCGGGACTGAAATTGTTTCTGATAAGGATTGTACTTTGGCTGCTCTTTTGGGTGCTTCGCCTGGTGCGTCTACTTCGGTTTCGATTATGTTGGATGTGATTGAAACTTGCTTTCCTGAAAAAATAAAATCGGAGGAATGGACTCAAATTATTAAAACAATGATTCCTACTTACGGGGAATCTTTAATTGATAATCGAGAGTTGTGTTTGAAGACTAGGGAAAGAACGACTAGGATTTTGAAGTTGGAGAGAGAGGAGGTTTGAATTTGATTTTGACGAGTTAACCTTTTTTTTACCGCAGAGTTTGAAGGGAGTTTACGCAGATTTTTTTTTAGTAAAATTAAACTCTGCGTAACTCTGCGCCAAACTCTTTCTTAACTCTGCGGTAAAAAAATTAACTCACTCTTAATATTATTTTTCCTTTATTTTTATTCGCTTCCATATAACGATGTGCATCGGCAACATCTTTCCAATCATGAACAGAATCAATAACAGGTTGTAATTCTTTTGTTGCAAATTTCGACAAAGCAAAATCTGAAAAGTCTTTCGTCAGTCCAATTTTATACTCCAAACTTCTCGCCCTCAAAGTAGAACCCATAATTTGTAAACGTCTTGTTAGAATTTTTGTCAAAACAAATTCTTCAACTTTGATTCCACCCATCAATGCCAACATCACCATTCTACCATCCATGGTTAATGAGTTGATATTTTTTTGAAAATAGGCAGCAGATAAAAAATCTATAATCACATTAACTCCTTGATTATCAGTTACTTTTAAGACTTCTTCTTCAAAATTTTGAGTTTTATAATCAATCGTAATCTCTGCTCCGAGTTGTTTACATATTTCATGTTTGCCAGCGGAAGCGGTTACTATAATTTGAGATGCACCTTTCGCTTTTGCAATTTGAATAGCTGCCGTCCCTACTCCACTCGCTCCTGCATGGATTAAAATCCGTTCGCCTTTTTTTAATTTTGATAAATAAGAAATCGCTTGAAAAGCGGTTAGAAAAACTTCTGGAATTGCCGCAGCTTCCTCAAACGAAAAACCTTCAGGCATAGGAATCAAACAATGTGAATGTATTGTTACATATTCGGCATAACCACCACCTGCTAGTAATCCGCACACTTTATCTCCTACTTTCCAGTTGGTTACTTTATCGCCTATTGCAGTAATAACACCTGACATTTCTAAACCTAAAATTTTACTCGCTCCAGGAGGTGGAGGATACATTCCTTTTCGTTGGAGGGTGTCAGCTCGATTTAAAGCGGTTGCTTTTATATTGACTAAAACTTCGTTGGAATTGGGTTGAGGTTGTTCGGCTTCTCCTAAATATAATTGGTCAGGTGCTCCGAACTCTTTTAATAGAATGGCTTTCATATTTATTATTTAGTTGCTACAGAATAATGAAGTTAAAGGTAACAACTCTATGAATCTTCTCAAATTTATCTTCCAGGACAACGCTTGCAACGTTTCCCTTTTTTATATTTCTTACAACATTTCTTTTTCAATTTTTTACCTTGAACTATAGGTAAAGCAAATGGAAGAATCACTTGATTTAATTCAGGATTAAAATGTCGTTTATCAGAAAGTGAATGACTCATAATTTTAATTTTTTAAAATTTTATAGCAACAGTTCCATAAAAACTTCGAGCGTCAGAAGGTATAATTCCAGGTCCAGGGTAACCAACTGCTCTACGTGTAAAATAAGATTCATTAGTTAAATTATTGACACCTGTCTGAAATTGAAAACGTCCCAATTCATAACTCAATCCTATATCTTGAACATGATAACTTGGTATAATTCCACGAGTAGCATTTGAAACAAATTCCGCATTAGTTGCATCAGAGAAATGTTCACCAACGTAAGTAAATTGATAAGAAGCTTTGAATTTTTTCCAACGGAAATTTAATCCTGTTTTCAAATTAATGGGTGGAATTAATTCCACATCTTTCCCTACTACAAATGATTGTCCTGATAAATATTCTCCATGAATTAAACTGAAATTTGTAAAAATAGAAAGTTGTAAGTCTTTTGTTTTTTTATTTAAAATTTTAAATATATCAGCTTCGATATAAGATTCTAAACCTATAATTCTTGCATCACCTATATTCGTTCTGAAAGCTACAGCTCGCTCAATCACAATAGGATCTTCTATAATTATTTCACCGACTCCTATCCTATTTTGATAACGCAGATAAAAAATACTAGCATCTATTTTTATTTTATCTTTCCAAAAAACACCTCTAATTCCTAAGTCAGCATTATATCCTTTTTCATCTTGCAATAAACTATCAATAATTAAATTAGGATTGACAACTGCTAAATCACTAAAATTTATCGACCTATAATTCTGTGAAATATTTGCATACGTTTCCACATTTTCTGAAATCTTATATCCAACTCCTAATCCTAATAAAACCAATGAACGAGGATTTTCCATTGACTCATTTATCTTCTGAACAGAAACCGTATCATCACCAACTACAAATGTTTTTTTAAAGAAACCTTCCGAAGCAGTTTTGATATATTCAAATCTTACACCTGGTGTAATCGACCATTTTTTATTGATGTTAAATAAATTTTCAGCGAAAATTGAAATGTTCTGACTTGGAAAATCATAGGATGATTTTTCTAAATCATTTGGTTTTAAAAAAGTAAAATTGGGATCGCTAGTATCATCAGCATCACCTTGTTCATTAGTCGTGAATCCTTGATAATATCTTGCTCCAATTAAAAAAGTAGAAGTTTGTTCTCCTAATTCATATCGGGTAATTAATCGAGTTTCATTTCCAAAATTATTATATTTCCCTCTTATCAAATCTCGCTCTCTCATCGGGTCAGGTCGATCAATTCGTCCAAGTTCACCTAACGCATCTCGTTGTGCAGCTAAGACAAAACTTCGAGAATTCAATTTAGTTTTTTCAGAAATTTTATAATCAAAATTTAGCGCAGCTAAATTCCAATTTACTTTAAACCAATTCCTAGTGCGAAGAGATTGTTGAGGATCTTGTATAAAATCAAAGTCTTTTAATCCACCTGCCTGCTGCGCCAAATAATTCATAAAAGTATATTCGATACCTACTTTTAATTTTTTTGTGATATTTTTTGATAGACTTGCGTATGCAGTATTTTGATTGAACCCTGAAAAATCACGCCATCCATCTCCTTGTTTTCTTTGATAAAAAGTATAATAATTCCATCCATTTTTTTCGCCACCTAAACTATTGAAAGAGGTAAGTAATCCAAATGAACCTACGGAATTTTCAGTAATAAATTCAATCGGCTTTTCTTTGTTTCCTTCTTTAAATACAAAATTTAAAAGTCCTCCAAATTGTGAACCATATTGCAATGAAGCAGCACCTCTAACTATCTCAATTCGCTTCAATGCTTGTACAGGTGGCGTATAATAACTTTCAGGATAACCCAATGCATCAGCACTAATATCATAACCATTTTGTCGAGTATTAAAGTTGGATGTTCGATTTGGATCGAGTCCTCTTGCACCTATGCTAAGTTGTAAACCTGCTCCATCATTCTCCCAAACATTGACTCCTGCTATCGCTTTATATATTTGTCTTGCATTGTTTGTAGCTTGATTCACAACGATGTTTTCTATCTCAATAACTTCACTTTTCTTAGCTGCATATATTGCAGTTCCTTCTACATTTCTTAATTTTCTTACTCCAAAATTTCCACCAGACTTTGCGGTTACTTCTACTCCATCTAATTCCAAATTAAGTTTTTCTAACAATACAATTACATCTTCACTTTCTCCATTTTCAAAATCTATTAATTGTGTTTTTGTAGAATAATTTTCTTTATAAATTGTAAATTCTAATGTTCCATTCAACACATCTCTAAATGTAAAAACACCTTTAGAGTTTGTTTCTACTATTTCATTTATATTGGCCAAAAAAATACTTGCGTCAGCAATCGGAGATTGCGATCCTGCATCTATCACTTTACCTGAAATAGTTCCGCCTTGAGCCACAACAACAACTTGCAAAAGCATTGTTACAAAAAACAGTAAGATGTATTTATTTTTAATCATTGTTTATTTTAAAAGGGTAACAAGTCTATAATTCTTTAAAATTCAAAACCCATTCCTTTGGCAGAAAGTCATCATTTATTGCTGCAAGATTTACAGTTGGGTCTATTAATTGTTGACTAACTCTTCCGTTGAGCGCAACATGAGCATCAACTGTAATAATTGGATTTTCAATATTATGCGTCCGCTTGTATTCGTATCTTAAATAATGAGCAAATTGCAAAATAAAATCAGGCTGAATACTCATTTGTTTTTCTTGAAATCGAGTTAAATATCTTGAATTAATAATTTCTGTTTGTCGATTATTTTTTGGATCTTTTAGGGTAAATATTGCTTGCCCTGTTTTTTCAACGAGCATCACTCTCCATGAAAACCGATAACCTTCTTCCGACCAAAATATATTATTTGGATATAATAAATATCGAAAAGGAATTACGATTTGAAAGAACATAAATACAACTAGAAAAACATATAAAAATTGTTTTTCAAAAAAAACTAAATCCATCCTTTTGGATGGCAATTTTGACTGTGTATTTGTATTGTTATAAGAATCTAATATTTTCGAATTTTCATTACTCGGAAAAAATATCAAAGTACTCACAATCATTATCCACGGAAATAATCCAATATTAAAAAGTAACCAAGTCATCAAATGAAAAACGATTACTAAGATATATGCAAATCGACGAGTACGAGAATACATCAAAAAATATGCAATTGTCAAATCATAAAATGCTCCCGCCCAACTCATCAAAAATGCACACCACTTGAATTGAAAAAAATATCCTAATACAGGTATTCCTTGTCGTTCTGGTAACCAAATTGTCAAAGGCATTGCATTAAAAATCCAATCGTAATTTAACTTCGCAATTCCTGCACAGGTATAAACAATTGTCAATTGAAGAATCAAAATATTAATCGTCCAACTTGGTACTTGAGTCACTTTTAATTTTTTCCATAACAATACATCTACAGAATGTGATCGATGAGCTGGTAAAAAAATTAAAAGAAATGATAAGAGACAAACCAAGTAATGATGATTTAAATAATTGGTTGCATCAATCAATTCGAGATACGTAAAACTGACAAAGAACATTATAATGGCTATCCGATATAAAAATCCTAACATAACCATTGCGGCACTTCCGATGATGACAGCTAGTAAAATATACATTCCCAATTCATCAAATGGTCGTACCCATTCGAACCAATAAAATTTAAAAAAATATCTTGGTTCGACATATAACTTTTCAATCCATCCTTCCGCTACAAAACGAATTCCGCCCAACATCATCAATCCTCCAAATAGAATTCTAAATCTGACGAGTGGCGCAATTCCAACAGGCGAATCAATAAATCGCCATTTTAAATTTGTTTTAAATTTATTCACAAATTATAAATTCAGATTAATCTGAGTCACTTGGATTATCTATATAAGTAATCGAAATACAAAGTACAGAAGGCAAATCAGTTTTGATATTGACCAATTGTTTTGTTATTTCAGCATAAACTGCGACCGTTGGTGCTTCATCATTTTCAATTGATTCAGATAATGGATCAGGCAATTCTGCAACTGCATTTATCGCAATTATAAATTGCTCTTGGATAACTGCGTCCAACGTTGTTCCATTTTTTTCTGCTCCTATTTCATTTATAAAATCATCTAAACCAACTCCATTATTTCCTGATTCGTCCATACCTAAATATAATCTCAACGAAGCATTTAATGCTGTAAGTGCTAACTCCGAAGAGATACCGCTGTAGAATGCTTCCACTTTATCAGGTAAAGGAAAATTCAAATCTAAGACACCAGATGGCACTCCAATTTTATTTCTTTTTATCAATTCATAATTTTCATTCCAACCATTAATAATTTGACTTAATGAATTTCCAGCAGCCGTTCCAGTTTTTGTAACAAAAGAATTACGGAAATCATTTATCCATCTTTCATTAGTAAGAGTGACTTTAGTTTGTATATCAGTAACAAGGTCGCTGAGGTATTTTTGATACTTTAGTTTATCAGTATTTTCTGTATAAATTTTTAAAGTTTCTAAAATATCATCTGTTCCTGCTACACCATATAATAAATAATCTAAAGCAGGGAATCCTTGATCGAAGGTGTCAGGTAAGTCAAAATTATTTGTCTCATTGTCTACATTGAATTCAATTTGATTGGTATTTGCAGGAAAATTATTTACACTATTCCGAAGGAATATATCTTCTGCTGGACCGAACTCAAATTGAGCTGCTTCTTGCCAAATCAAGTAAGCATCTTTAAATGCAGTTCTCAATTCATTTAATTTATCTTCATCGGGTGTCACTAAAAATTCTTGAGTTTTAGTGGACAATGCATCGACATTATTTTCTAGTTTTTCATAAGTCGGAAGTACAATGTTATCAGCGACATTGGTAAATAATGCTACTTGATCAAAGTCATTTGTACAAAGGTTATTATTATCATCAGCCTCTTTATCTTTACATGAAAACAATAAAACACTTCCAGTTACAAAAAGTAAAATCAATAATTTTATATCTCTCATTTGAATATTTTTTATATTTAATTTATTGAATATCAATTATATCTAGCGAATTTTTTAAAAACACAAAAACTTTGTTGCTCTCAAAGAGAACAACAAAGCAAAGTATGATTTAGAGCTTGTTGAGAAATTAGATTTCGGCTAAAAA
>JALZVK010000273.1 GCA_023301005.1 Saprospiraceae bacterium
AATTGCCTTCTAGCTTAAACTCAAAATTTTGTTTTTTTAAAATTTCTACAAACATATATCATATACAAGATGATTCGTCAACCTATACACTTATACACACATACACTTAAACACCTAAAAAAAAACCTATCCGTCGACAGACTGGTTCTTATCTGATATTTTGTAACTCAGGTAATTACCAAAACATCTCTTACGTTTGACCAGCCTTCGGCGGGTATTTTTTTATAAAAAAATATCCTTTATAACATATCTATTTCAATAACATTTATACTTTTGCAAACGTTATTACGATACGTGATTTCAAACCCTGTCACTTTTCCCTATTAAATGTATTTATTTTAAATTTCAGGTCTTTATTTTTGTGACCTAATTAATAAAAAAATGTCTTCTAACATATATAAATAATAAGTTAAGTTTTTACCTATCTAAAATTTTCAAAAAATAAAAGACTTCTAAATGTTCTTAATTTTTAAGAACACATAATCAAGAGTTTATACGTTCATAGAACGTTCTAATAGTTATTTAATAATTTTTAAATTAAAAAAAAGCTGATTTATATGAAACAGTTAACCTTTCTTACAAAATTTGTAGTTTTAATTTTAGCCATTTCTTTTTGGTCATCTTGTGGAGATGAAGGAACAGGTGGTGGTGGTGGACTTACACTTCCTCCAGTAGTTGAATTACAAGATGGAATTGATTTAGTTACCATTGCTACTACGGTACAATCAGGTGAAGTATTTAATGTTAGAATTATTGCTGATAAAGGTGATAATGATATGACTACTTTTGTTGTACTTGAAGATGGTGTTGAAATCGATGCTAACCGATTAAATTATAATGGTGCTGGAGCAGCTGTTTTAGCTAATCCTTATACTCTTACTACTAGCGAAGCAACTACTTTCGATACTAATATTGCTATTACAGCTCATGCTGACGGTGGTACTCGTATTTATACTTTCCGAATTACTGATGCTGTAGGAGAAACAGATAATGCTACTCTTGAAATTACTGTTCCTATCATTACTACTCCTTTAGCTCTTGGATTAGATGGTGCTAATGGAGGTATTACTTCTGATGTTACACTTCCAAATCAAACTAACTTTAAAGTACAATTGAATGCTACTCAAGGAAGTTCTCCTTTAAGTACATTAACTGTATTTGAAGATGGAGCTGTTGTAGATGCTTCAAGAGTTAAGTTTGGAGTTGATAATGATTTTGTTGCTGCTACTGATTTGCCTGCTAATCCATTAGCTTTAATTGATGGTGAAAAAACTGGTTTCAATTGGTTCGTATGGGTAAGTAGTCATGATTCAGGTTCTAGAACTTATTCTTTCCAAGTTGAAGACGAAGCTAGTGAGATTGAAGAAGTTTCAGTTGTAATCACTATTTTTAGTGGTACTCCTGTTGCAGAACTTTCTGGTAAGTTATTATTAAATGCTGGTGGTCCTGCTGGAACTGGTGGTATGAATTTATTGACTGGTGATGGTACAGGTTCTAGTGATGCTAGTGCTCACATCAGAGATCAAGGTATTGATTTAGCTTTACCTGCTGACCAAAACTGGAAAAGAAGAATTGCTCCTGTAAATGGTTCTGCACTTAGACTTGCTGGTACTGACTTTCCAATTGATGATTTCAATGCTGTTGAATTTACAGAGGAAATCCAATTAGCTTTTAATAATGGAACTGATATTAGCGAAACTAGTGTAATTAATATTGGAGATATTTTCATGGTACAAGCTGCTACTGGAGAAGTCTTTTTGGTAAATGTTACTGACATCAGCCAAACAGTTAATAACAATGATGATTTTTACCAATTGTCTATTAAGAGATAATTTTCAAGTCATTTAAAGAATAATAAAAAAAGTCATCCTGATTAATCAGGATGGCTTTTTTTATTTATATTTTTGAGAAAAAAATAATGAAACGAGTAATCGGTTTTTTGGTAAAATTTCTTTTAGGCTTAATTCTTCTTTCAGTCATCATTTATGCATTAGGTCCAACACCTCCTACTCCTCAATTGAACACTTCACTAATTACTGCCAATTCTAATTTTTTGGAATTAGAAAAAGAAATCATTGCCTCAGAGAAAGCCAACTCTAATATTCGTATAGATAATGAAGCTAGAATTATTTGGGCTAATCCTGAACAAAAAGAAAAGACAGAATACGCTGTTGTTTACCTTCATGGGTTTTCTGCAAGTCAAGGTGAAGGTGCTCCGATGCATACTGATTTTGCAAAACGATATGGATGCAACTTATACTTAGCTCGATTGGCTGATCATGGTATCGATCAAGAAGAAGCACTTTTGAATTGGACACCTGAAAATTTTATAGCATCGGCTAAACGAGCAATTGCTATTGGAGAGCAAATCGGAGAAAAAGTGATTGTGATGGGAACTTCTACGGGATGTACTGCTTCATTATATTTGGCTGGTGACAATCCTGCAATTTCTGCTTTGATTAATTATTCTCCTAATATTGATATTGCGGATGAGAACACTTGGCTGTTGACTAAACCGTGGGGATTAAAATTAGGACAAATGGTTAATGGGAGCGATTATCACTCATGGGATCCGATTGAAGGTACTGCTCACATGGTTACTCATAAGTATAGATTGGAAGCTGTTGTTGCATTAAAAACATTGATAGATGCTACGATGACGAAGGCTACTTTTAGTAAAATCAAACAACCTTTATTCATGGGGTATTGGTATAAAAATGAACAGGTTCAAGATGGTGTTGTTTCTGTAAAACGAATGTTAGAAATGTATGACGAATTAGCAACGCCTGCTGAAATGAAAAGAAAGATTGCTTTTGAAAATGGAACTAATCATGTATTGGCTTCGCCGCTTTGGAATGAAGATTTTGAAAATGTAAAATTGGAAACTTATAAATTTGCTGAAGAAATTTTGGGAATGAAAGCTGTTACTACTTTAGTGGAAGAAGCTGTTTTGGAGGAGTAATGTTTTATGGTTTTTGACGAGTTAGCTTTTTTTACGATTTGACTGAAGAAGGGAAATAGGGAACGCTGCGCTACGGATTTGAGAAGTATGAAGTTTTTACGAATTGACTTTTTTACGATTTAACTGAAGAATTGAATTATGAAATCTGTAAATTTTGTTTATTCCTTTACTCCGTAAATATTTTGTTATAAAACAGGAAACCCAAATTTTCATGATGAAAACTTGGGTTTCCTGTTTTTTATAACAATACACTTACGAAGTAAGTCAAACAAGAGAAAAACAAGCTAACTCGTCAAACTTCTAAAATCTCAAATCCGTAGCGCAGCGTTCCCTATTTCCCTTCTTCCCTACTCTTCTTCTCCGTCGCTATTATCTACATCAGGTAAACCTTCATATTCTCCATCTTCAGGTTGAGTTAACCAAATATTATTTCTACCAATTCCGTTAACCATTTTGATAGTCTGCAAGTTGAGTAATTCTAACAATGCAAGGAAAGTAATGATGGCATGCATTCGAGTTTTACAAAGTCCGAATAAACCTTCGAAGTTCGTCTGTTCTCCTTTTTTGACTCGTGTCAAAATAAATATTTGTTGACCTTGGATAGTATGGCTAAAGTTGTAAACTTTATGAACGACTTTTTTCTTTCTATCTTCCATTCGATTCAACACTCGTTGAAAAGTCTTCATCAAACTGTATAGGGACAATTGTTCCAACTCAATATCTACTAAAGCTTTGTTAGCTAATACTTTTAATTCTCTAGCAACATTTCCTCTTTCAAATTTTAGAGAACGGTCTGCCTCTTTTAAGCGCATTTCTTCCAATACACTTTTATATCGTTTGTATTCTAATAGTCGAGCAACTAATTCATCTCGTGGGTCAATTTCATTTCCTTCTTCATCTATCTCTTTTCGAGGGATTAAGAGTTTAGCTTTGATACGCATCAAAGTAGCTGCAACTAAAATAAACTCACTCGCCAAGTCGATATTCATCGCTTCCATAGCACGGATATAATCCAAAAAGTCTTTAGTTACTTTTGAAATAGGAATATCATTAATATCTAGCTCATCTCTTTCAATAAAGAAAAGTAAGAGGTCAAAAGGCCCTACAAATTGGGGCAGATTAATAGTATATGATGTTGCAGTCATAATGCAAAGATACAAAGCAAGAAGATGTGAATGATGGAAAACATTAGCTTTTTATCCACAAATAGGTAAAATAAATGAGGATAAAATGTTTATAAGTCGAGGTTGAATTGTGGACTTTGTAGATTAGGAACTTTTTTATAGAGGTCTGTCATATTGATTTCAAAACCGAGGGAATGTATAGGAAAGGTCTTATCCAAACCAATAGTCGTGTGCATTTTCCAATAAGATGCATCTTCTCTAAAAAGTGAATCGACGATAGGTTGATGTTGATTAATTAGGATATATTCTTTGAAAGATGGAAGTGAAGAGTACATGTGAAATTTTTCACCACGATCGTATTTTTCAGTAGAATCGGAAAGAACTTCGATAATGATGATTGGGTTAGTTATTGCTTGTTTATCATTTTTATAGTATTCTGGTTCATCGCAAAGAATCGTTACATCAGGATAAACAAGACGATTAGCTTTCTCTATAAATATTTTTAGATCACTATTTCCAGCAACGCAATCTTGTTCATTTGCATCAATTCCATTTTCTACAAGCCTTCCAATTCTATTAGCTAAAATCGCATGAGCAAAAGTTCCACCAGACATCGCCACAATCTTTCCATTATGATATTCATTTTTCTCCAATGATTTTTTTTCCATTTCTAAGTATTCAGAAATGGAATATAACTTCTCTATATCTTTTTTGGCTGTACTCATTAAAAATCAATTTATACAAAAATAAACAAAAACCTCGCAAATTGCTTTGATATTTCTATTTTGCAAAAAATAAAAATTGCTTCTTATTTTATAAAATTTAAAATTTTGTCAAAAGGAAAACTATATCTTATCCCCGCACCTTTAGGTGAAAATGCAGTACATACCATTCCACCTTATGTTATTGAGCAAATGCATCAACTCGATTATTTTATAGCGGAAAGAGCTAAAACTGCTCGTGCATTTATCAAGACGACTCAACCTGTAAAACCATTTTCAGATCTTTCTTTTTTTGAATTAAATAAAAGAACAACTCCAGAGGAGTTGCGGACTTTTTTAAAACCTGCGGAGGACGGAAATGATATGGGATTACTTTCGGAAGCAGGTTGCCCTGGCGTAGCTGACCCAGGTGCTAAAATTGTACAAATGGCACATCAAAAAGGAATTCAAGTAATTCCTTTTGTGGGACCTTCTTCTATCTTATTGGCATTGATGGCTTCAGGTATGAATGGTCAAAGCTTTTGTTTTCAAGGTTATTTATCTGCTAAAAAACCTGAGTTGGCTAAAGACTTAAAACGACTAGAACAACTTTCTCGAAAACAACGACAGACTCAAATATTTATCGAAACGCCTTATCGAAATATGAGTATGTTGGAAGAATCATTTAAAGTGCTAAGTCCTGATACGAGGTTATGTGTAGCTGCTGATATTTCTTTGGAGTCAGAATTTATTTTGACTAAAAGAATTAAAGAGTGGAAAAAAGTAAAACTTCCAAATCTTCATAAACGACCTGCGATATTCCTTATTCAATCGTAAGAAATCCGACATAATTAATTTCTTTCTTTTGAATAACACATTATACCTTTTACACGTTTTAAATTAACTTTGTGAAAAATTAGTAGGCATTGTAATTGTATTTGTAAAACACACCAATGCTTATATTTTCCCAAAGGATAAAACATATCCAAAAGGGATATTCCACGAACGATCTTAAAATTCTTTAAAGTGAAAAAATTAATTTGTGCATTTGCATTTCTATTAGGCGTTTTATCTATTAACGCTCAAAGAGGTTGGGAACTCGGAGGATGGCTAGGAGCATCTCATTATTTCGGAGATTTAAATACTGAATTTAGAATTGATAAACCTGGTTTTGCAGGAGGAATTATTGGAAGGTATAATTTCAATAATCGAATTTGTTTAAAGATGTCAGGTAACTACGGCAAGGTAGCTGCTACTGATGCTAATTCCAATAATACATTTGAGCAACAAAGAAATCTAAGTTTCGAATCTAAAATCTTGGAAGGCGCAATGCAACTTGAATTTAATTTCTTACCATATATCCACGGCAGTAAAGATGAAAATTTTACACCTTATATTTTTGCTGGTTTTAATGTTTTTAATTTTAATCCACAAGCAGAATATCAAGGTGAATTAGTTGACCTAAGACCACTTGGTACAGAGGGACAATTTAGAGGAGAAGAGTATTATGCTACTCAAGGAGGAATGGTTTACGGAGTTGGTTTTAAGTGGGATATTAATTATGAATGGAGTCTGAATTTTGAACTTTCAGGACGACGTTTATTTACAGATTTTTTAGATGATGTAAGTGGATTGTATCCTGATTTGGGAGACTTAGAAGGTTTACGTGGAGATGTTGCTGTTGCCTTATCGGACCCTTCGATTCCAGACGCTAATGATATGAAAATTGGTCAAGAAGGAAGACAAAGAGGAAATAGTAGTGCAGGTGATTCTTACGTTTTTGCAGGAGTTGGAATTGTATATTATTTCGGTTCGCTACGATGTCCTCATGTTTCTAGAAACTAAAGTTTTTAATTTTATTTTTTAAAAAAGTCATGTCGGTTATATTAAACTGACATGACTTTTTTTATATTCATTTGGTTCATTGGCAAATTCCGTGTTTTAAGTTGACCACGGGATTTGCCAATGAATGCTTTACTTTTTACTATTACATACAGGACAAACTCTTACTCCATTATCATTTTTCAACATTATCCCTGTAATTCTTTCTTCAACAAATTTTTCAATAAATGCTTTCTGAGTTGCTGTATTTTTACTTGCAATATCTTTTTCTCTATCATATACATATTCCACAAACTCATTTGCATATTCAGAATGTCCCCAACAATTAGGACACACTCCTACTTCATTAAGACCTTCTTCTGTAATTTCGATTTTATCATTTTTCTTTCTAAAAAAATTAAGTAACCCCATTTTTTATTTAGTTTTATTTTAAAAAATTATTTCTACAAAAGTAATCATTAAAGATTAAACATTAAATATAAGTTCTTGTTCATATTATAACCTATTCTAACTCCAATACCATATCATCTTGCTCTACCATTGTTTTTTCATCAAAAAAAATCTTCTTTACCTTACCTGCAATAGGTGATGTAATTGTATTCTTCATCGCTTCGATGATAAATAGAGGCGTATTTTTATCTACCTTCTGTCCTTCTTTGACTAATGACTTGGTATTTCTAACTATTCGCATACCTCAACCTCCAGCAGCAGCTTTGACCATAATAGGAAAACCAATCCTTTTTGCTTCCTCTAAAAATCGTTTCTGAATCTATCAACTTCTTTTTACTATCCTCAATCAAAAGAACATTTTCAGATAAGAATCCATATCCAAGGTGAATGGCATCGACCTTATTTTTTTTAGCGACTAATAGTTTTTGAAACAGGTGTGTTTTTCTTTCATTTGAAATGTGATTTAAAGTCTAAAAAAAATTAGAACTATCTACGTTAAATTTATACTAATAGCTGAACTTAATATGAAAAAGTTGATGAATTTGATAAAAAATAATAGTGGTTCCAAAGAAAAAATTTAATAAAGCAGGAGTAGGAATTCCATATCCAACTATGGATTTGAATGTTATATCAAACGGTACAACTGTTAGTGCGAACTAATTTGTACAAATTCTTGTAAAAAAGAAGCAGTTTATTTTTTTTTAAATAAGCTGCTTCTTTTTTTTAATATATCTTGCATGGTGTAAATGTATTGCTTAAATTTGCACCCGTTTTAGGTCCTATAGCTCAGTTGGTTAGAGCACCTGACTCATAATCAGGTGGTCCAAGGTTCAAGTCCTTGTGGGACCACAAACAACTAACTTAAGCCCTTGTAAATCAATGATTTATGAGGGTTTTGTGTTCCTAGTTGCACATTTGGTTGCATTTTCATCTCCAAAACACTCATTTCAGGACCAATTTATTAATCCTACTACTCACCAATAACTTAATTTGTAGATGTATAACAGTCTTTTATCGAAAAGGTAAGTTGTCTACTTGCATTAAAAATAAATTATATATGCGAATCAATAGCTAAAATTTACCCAAAGAGAAACAGCAGCCGCAATTTTGCCAAAGACATGAACAATTAATCCCTTGGCAGAGCGAACTTTTGAAGCTCTT
>JALZVK010000274.1 GCA_023301005.1 Saprospiraceae bacterium
ATTTTCGATATCGAAAATTCGGGATTTCTTTTTTTTAAATTGGAGGTTTTGCTTCTTTATAGTTTTATGGTTTCGCTGAGCTATCGTCTTTAATTTATAAAAACAACAAAAAGCGAAGCGTAACAATATAACAATAGCGAAGCGAAAACAATAAAACCATTCTACAACGAAAACCAATAATTCAACTTAAAAACCAAAGCTCGATTCTCCGCTTTTATAGAATCTAAAAGTCCAATATTCTGTCCATTCAATACATTATAATTATCTGTATAAACTACAAAGAAATCTGACATTGGACTAAACCGATATTGAAATCGACTATTGATATTAAAGGTATTATTTTGAAAATTATACTGCGTAAATGTTGTCCAAAAAATACTCTTCGAAAAGTTGATTTCAATCCTCGAAGTTAAATCTACAAATTCAATTAATTCAAAATCAGGAAATCGAATATCATTTTTTTCTAATCCTAAACTGAAATTCCCCCAAGGTTGCTTTCGATAATTTAAAGCAACTCTATAAGTCGAAAGTGTCCCATGATAAAATCCTCCATGTCTAAAATTCACTTCATAATTAAATGCCTTCCTTTGGTCAGAGGTGTATTCAATATTAAATAGATAATTATTGTAAATATCAGCTTTGACTGTATCTGCTTCAGTAAAAGTTAGCTCATCTATTAAATTCGTTTTTTCATTATCCAATCGAAAACGTAGTGTGCTACGATTTTTCATATTTATAAAATACCGCCATCTAATAAATCTTTCACTCAAATCACCATCAGGAAAATAAACTAAGAAATTTTCCCAACCAAATAAATGTGAATTAATGACATCGTCGTTTTCAGGAAAAATAGAATATTCAGCTTGAGTAAAATTTTGAAAAAATCCACTACGAATAGTCGTGTCTCTATAGAAGGTTTCGATACGAGAAACAAATCCCATATCTGCAAAATAATTTTCCCCTACATGAGTAAAACCAGTAAAGACATTGAAGTTCTTTCCAAAATAACCTCCACCATAAGAGTACATCAAATCTTTATCTTTAATCTCAGGTTTAAATGATTTATGAAAACCACCCCAAGTTGCCCACTTATTATTGGGACTAAAAAAATCAGCCTCTATACTTGCATTACGTGAATAATCATTCATTAAAAATTCACCATCAGCAAAACTTTGACGGTTAGTAAATAATCCTTTTACAAGATTCCGTTTTCCCAATCTACGATGAATGGCTACTGTTCCATAGTTTTGTCCATCTTGAATATCATCGGATTTAGTTTGCATATTCATCAAACCTATTCTAGTTTTTGAATCTAAATTTCCGCTCAATCTTGCTCCAAATAAAATAGGAATAGTTTCACCTTCTTCATTCAATCCTATTGCCCTCGAAAAAAAAGGACGAATAGGACGTATTCCAAAAGATTGAAAAATATCCGCATTCTCCAAAAAGAAGGTTCGCTTCTCAGGTAAAAAAATACTAAATCGAGAAAGGTTAGTTACTTGTTGATCTACTTCTATTTGTGAGAAATCAGGATTGATAGTAAGGTCTAAATTAAGAGAAGAAGTTATCGACACTTTTGCATCTAATCCAGTATTGAAAGTTCCTTTTACATTTTCACCATCTACGATATTATGATTTAGTCCGCCTGTGATATATGGAATCACAGCGATATTTCTTTTTACTTTATCAGGAGGTGCATCCCAATTTAAAGTTCCAAAAAAATTCAAATCAATACCTATAAATTGTTGAGGTACAGGTGTCCAAGTATGGTATTCATTTTCTTTAATATTATTTCTAACAAAATTAATTTTCCATTGAGTCCGCTTAGCATCAAATCGTAAAGTCTTAAACGGTATCGCCATTTCGACAGTCCATCTATCTGGATAATTTTGTGTAGCAGAAAACCATTTATTATCCCAATTCCTATCCAAGTCCGCATCTCCCCCACCAATTAATAATCCTTCCATTTGAACACCCAAAGGAGAAACTCCAAACATGGCTCCATTCGCTCCCGCTCCCATTGGATCAAATAATACCGCAATAGCATCTCCATCCCAATAATCTTGATCTCTTTTCAAAGTTTGAACAATATATTTATCTGTATCGTAACAGGTAAAAGCTACATAAATATAATTCTTATTGTAAGTCAATTGTACTTCTGTTTTTGGATTAGCACCTTTTTTTACGACAGGATTTTTTATCCAAAAGTCAGCAGCTTTATCAGCCGTTTGCCAAACTGGTTCATCCAATTTCCCATCCAACTGAATCGGTTCATTTGTTCTTTTTATATCAATTTGATATTGCTCTGCATTGTCGGTGTAACCTTCATCTTGCGCTAAAGATTTTCCAAAAAGAAAAATAAGGAGGGTAAAAAGGATAAAAAGCTTTTTAGGTTCAAAAGATATAAGTTGTTGCATAGGTGTATTCATTTTTGTTCTTTTATAAAAAGACAAATCAAGTTATTAAAATGATGCTCACAAAGGTATTTTTTTTATTATTTTGAGCAAAAAAAATCTATTCTTATCATGAGAAATGAGTTTACCGTTTTTGCAATTGTATCATTATTAGTTGTCGCTGGAGTTGGATATTTTTTATGGTCTCCGATATGGTGGTCATTAATCATCTTATTACCAATTATAACTATTGGTTTTTATGATATGTTTCAATCCAAACATGCCATCATGCGTAATTTCCCAATACTTGGTAGAGGAAGATATGTAATGGAAAATTTACGTCCAAAGTTATATCAATATTTTATAGAGTCAGAAACTAATGGTACACCTATTAGTAGGATTTTTCGCTCGATTGTTTATCAACGTGCTAAACATGAGTTGGCAACAACTCCATTCGGTACTCAAATAGATTTATACGCAGAAGGTTATGAATGGATGAACCATTCGATTGCTGCACTAAATCCTAACGATTTAGTTCAAGATCCTAGAATAACAATTGGAAGTCCTGATTGCAAACAACCTTACTCCGCAGCTATCTATAATGTTTCCGCTATGAGTTTTGGTTCATTGAGTAGTGCTGCTATCGAAGCATTAAATGGAGGTGCTAAGATTGGACAATTTGCTCATAATACAGGCGAAGGAGGAATCAGTCCTTATCATTTAAGACAAGGTGGAGATTTGATTTATCAAGTTGGAACAGGTTACTTTGGTTGTCGGGCTAAGGATGGAAATTTTCACCCTGAAGAATTTAAAAAGCGTTGTGAGAATGAAAGTGTCAAAATGATTGAACTCAAACTTTCGCAAGGTGCAAAACCTGGGCATGGTGGAATTTTACCTGCCAAAAAAAATACGCCTGAAATTGCAAAAATAAGAGGTATCGAACCTGGTATAGATGTTAACTCACCTCCATATCATAAAGCATTTAACACGCCTATTGGTTTGTTAAATTTGATCCAACAAATGCGAGAACTCTCAGGTGGCAAACCTATTGGTTTTAAATTATGCATTGGTCACAAAAGTGAATTTCTTTCTATTTGCAAAGCCATGAAACAAACTGGCATCTATCCTGATTTCATTTCTGTAGATGGTGGCGAAGGTGGTACAGGTGCTGCACCTTTGGAATTTTCTAATAGTGTAGGTACGCCTTATCGAGAAGGTTTGGCTTTTGCTTATGATGCATTGGTTGGGTTTGATTTAAAACAATACATTAAGATAATTGCATCTGGTAAGATTATTACTTCTTTTGATATGTTTAAAACAATTGCACTAGGTGCAGATGCTTGTTATAGTGCGAGAGCGATGATGTTAGCCTTAGGTTGTATTCAAGCTTTGGAGTGTAATAGAAATAATTGTCCTACAGGAGTTGCTACTCAAGATCCTGAACTAGTCAAAGGACTAGTTGTTTCTGATAAAAAAGAAAGAGTCGCTAATTTCCAACATGAAACGGTACATACTTTCGTAGAGTTATTGGCTGCTTGTGGATTGGATGATATGAGTAAAATAAAACGTCATCATATTTATCGAAGAATCACAATGAAGGAGATTTTAAGATATGATGAAATATACCCTTACATCACTAAAGGCTCTTTGTTACAAGAAGATACGGTTCCTACTAATTGGAAACCATATTGGTTGATGGCAAGTGCGGAAAGTTTTGTACCAAATGAAGATGTCGTTTTTTCATAACAATACATTTACAATTTTAAATTGTATTAAAATTAAAAAAGATAAATGCAAATATATTCTCATGATGAGATTCTAAATTTAGAGAAATATTTTAGAATCAATCTACTCAATAAAATTTCTGGAATTAAAAGTGCTCATCTTATTGGCACTAGAAATATAGAAGGTCAAAGCAATTTAGCAATTTTCAATTCTGTTATTCATATAGGTGCTAATCCTCCTTATCTTGGATTTATCCTTAGACCTTTATCTGTAGAAAGACATACTTATGAAAATATAAAAGCAACTGGCTTTTTTACTATCAATCAAATAACGGAAGACATTCATAAAAAAGCACATCTCACTTCTGCTAAATTTCCAAAAGAAGTATCTGAATTTGAAGCTTGTAATTTGACTGAGCAATATATTAATGACTTCCCTATTCCTTTTGTTGGTGAAAGTAAAATTCAAATTGGATTATCTTTTCAAGAAGAAAATTTAATCAAAGCGAATAATACTATTTTAGTTATTGGAAAAATCGAAACTTTAATTCTACCCAAAGATGTGGTTGGTTCTGATGGAGATTTGAATTTAGAAGATGTCAATGGAGTTGGTATCGGAGGTTTGAATTCTTATTATAAATGTAAAAGAATTGGAGATTATAAATATGCTAGGGTTAATACTAAAATCGAAGAAATGTAGCAACGTTTTCTCTAAACAATTTTTACAAGACTGATATTTTTTTTTTAAAATCTATCAATAACAAGACATTTACTTGTACACTTTTCCTAGTATGTTTATATTCGTTTTTTATATAAAAACATACTCATGCTTACCAATAAATTATTCAGAGAAGCTTTAAGAGAAGATTTTGATTACTCAACAAATCAAAAAGGCAAAGAGTTATTTGATTCAAAATCCGTGCTATCCATTTCTTTATCTCATGACGATCTTGAAGCTAGTGTTTTAGATAGAGGGCGTTCCTATTATGTGCATTTTGATTATTTTGAAGAAGGATCTTATACTAATTTTGATGGATACTGTACTTGTGAAAAAGAAGCTTGCAAACATCAAGTAGCAGTACTTTATGCTGCTATTCAAGTAAAAAAAGATTCAAAACCTAAAACAAAGAAAAGTCAAAACATAAAAAAAGAACATCAAGAACTCCAAGGAATGCACGCTGGACAATACCGCCATCTTCCTATATCAACCAGCTTAAGTACTGCTCTCCAAAAATATAAACCCGCTAGATATCAAGGTTTCACTTGGAATGAATCATTTATAGGAACATTCTTATCGCATGATGAAATTGAATTTGAAAATCATTTTAATTCAGAATATTATAGTGGATATAACAAAAAGAAAATCCTTTTAAAAATAGAAGAAGATAGGAAGGTTTATGTTAAATGTCTGATATGTAGTGATACTCAAAAAAAACTATGTCAACATCAGATGTCCATATTAAAAGCTGCCACAAACGCATTAAATACTTTCGATTTTCAAAATCCAAATAGCTATAAAAAATTACTATCCAATGCAGCTTCCAAGCTAAACTTAACTCAAAAAATATTTGAAAAATATTATCAAATCCAATTCAGTCCTGAAGGTCCTGTTATAACTGGTAAGCAAAATAACATGGTTAATAATAATTGGTTAGAGTTAACTCAGCGGATACAATTAAACGCTACCCAAGAAAAAAAAGAACGAACTGAATTAGTAACAAAACAATTAGAAGAAGGTAAATCTCTCCTTTATGCTTTCGTTTGGACAACGCTAAGTGATAATAAATATTCTTCATACAATTATAACGACAACGATGAAGAACCTAAATTTCCGATCTCTTTTGTTAAAGGTAGTCCTTACAAATCTAAAGAAGGTATTCGAGAAGCTAATAAAAATATAGAAGACATTCCTGTTGCCTTTCCTAAAATCCAGCAAGAACTTGGACAACAATTATTTTTTCATGCTCAAAAAACTGATCCTCAAACTCGATTCCAAGCTATCAAAGAATTGATTGAAAATAACATTGATAATCTAAATGAAATTTATCATTATACTTATGATGGTAGTCTTTATTCTTATAATAATCCAAAAATCTCTGATTTTCATTTAGTGAAATTTGAAACAGAACCATTAGAATGCAAAATCACTTTTGAGGTAATTGATGGATTAACTCATCTTACTCGTCATATCACTCACGAGGGACTTCCTTTTAATTTTAAAACAACAACTTATAGTAATGAAGTTTTTTGTGCTGACAAAACAAGTGCTTATCTTTTTCCTCATCATCAGTTTCAAGAGTTCATGGCTATTTTTCCTTCCGGTCATGACACGCTGATTTTGCCTCCGATGGATAAAATCCAAAACACAAATCTAATCAACCAATTCAAAAACACTTTCGAAGTTTCTGCACCTAATGAACTCATGGTGGATGAAATAATTTTGGAAAATCCACAACTTCAAATTCTTTTAAGAGAAGCAGGAAATTTTATTTTATTTGAACCTCGATTAAAATATGGCGAACATAGTTTTAATGCTTTCGAAGAAGATAGTTATTTCATTGATGAAAGTCTCCACCGAGTAGGTGAAGAAGATCGAATCTATTTAATTAATTTTTTACAAAAATCCCACCCTGACTTTGACAAAGATTTCCATATACAGGACTATGTATTTTTGGATGTCAAAGAAATGATTAATAAATATTGGTTTATACATTTTAATGAAGCTTGCGAAGCTGCTGGTATTGAAGTCTTAGGGCAAAAAGATTTGACTAAATTCAAATACAGTAAGCATCGAGCAAAAACTCATATGCATATCTCATCAGGTATTGATTGGTTTGATGTAGATGCAGGTGTTTCTTTTGGAAAAGAGAATGTAAAAATGGCAGATTGGATTCGTGCATTACGTAACAAAGAATCTTTTATCAAACTCAAAGACGGTTCTCTAGGAATTTTACCTAAGGAATGGTTGGAACAAGCTAGTAAAATATTAGCAGTTGCCGATGTAGAAAAAGGAGAATTAAAAATTTCAAAATATCGCTTCAATGTTATCGAAGATTTATTCGAAAATATTGATGACAAAAAAGTCATCAAAGAACTCAAACAGAAAAAAGCAAGATTACTTAAAATAGATACAAACAAAAAATACGACTTACCCGAAAATATAACAGCAACCTTACGGGATTATCAAAAACATGGATTTGAATGGTTAAAGTTTTTAGACGAGTCTGGGTTTGGTGGAATTTTAGCTGATGATATGGGTTTAGGAAAAACACTACAAGTCATTACTTTATTAGCTGACCAAATTGATAAAGAACCTTCTATCGTTATCGTTCCTCGAAGTTTATTATTCAATTGGGCAGCGGAGTTAGATAAATTTTGTGGGGAATTAAATTATGTCATTCATCATGGGCCAAGTCGTGCCAAAACTCTTGAAGCAATTCTTCCTATCAACATAATTATAACAACTTATGGCACCGCAGCTATTGATATTCAACTGTTTAAAGATTTTAAATTTAATTATATCATTTTGGATGAGTCGCAAGCCATCAAAAATCCTGACTCCAAGCGATACAAAGCGATGAGGCTTTTGCAATCTAACAATAGACTTGCAATGACAGGAACACCTATCGAAAACAATACTTTTGATTTGTATGCTCAACTCAGTTTTACTTCTCCTGGCTTACTAGGTTCTAAGACTAGTTTTAAAAATAATTTCTCCATACCTATTGATAATAATAGCGATGTGGAAGCTGCCAATTTATTACGGAAATTGATTCATCCATTTATATTACGTCGAACCAAAGAACAAGTCGCAAAAGATTTACCTGAAAAAACAGAAACTATTATTTACTGCGAAATGGGTACAGCTCAACGAAAACTTTATGATAAATTAAAAAGTAAAATCAAAGAAGATATTGAAGCGGCTGTGGAAGAACAAGGAGTCGCTAAATCCAAATTCCAAATGTTAGATGGATTACTTCGCCTTCGGCAAATGTGCAACTCTCCCCTACTTGTTAACAAGAGTTTTACGGGGGCTAATGCTGAGTCTGTAAAAATCCATATGCTCATTGATAGTCTAACTGAAGCTATCGATCAAAAACATAACGCTTTAGTTTTTTCTCAATTCACTAGTCTCTTAGCTATAGTCAAAGAAGAACTTGACAAACGAGGAATCGCCTATGCTTACCTCGACGGTAGCACAACTAAACGACAAGCTCAAGTAGATAAGTTTATGAAAAATGATGACATAAAAGTTTTCCTTATCAGTATCAAAGCTGGAAATACTGGAATGAATTTGACCAAAGCAGATTATGTCTATATTCTCGATCCTTGGTGGAATCCTGCAGTAGAAGCTCAAGCAATCGACCGAACACATCGTATCGGTCAAAAGAATCAAATCTTTGCTTATAAGTTGATTTGTAAAAACTCAATAGAAGAAAAGATTTTAAAACTTCAAGCCAAAAAGAAAAAATTAGCTACTGATATTATTCGTACTGATGAAAATGTTTTAAAGTCATTGAAGAAAGATGACTTGATGGCATTGTTTGATTAAGAGCTTGGACTAGAAAATAATAACTCTAATATAAAAAAATAAAAATGCTAATATCTAAAGAAATAAAATCTAAAGTACTAGAAATTCTTAATGACTAGGTTAAACACATCAAAATGATTTTAAAAAATAGTCAATCTGATAATCAGATGTTTACAAATAAAATTTTCAATAAATTGTAATTAATGTTTTTTGTAAGATACTGATAATCAGCACCCAAAAATTTTGATGCGTTTAACCTAATTTAATTCCTACTCCCTAAAATAAAAAATTTAAATTAACTTAATTTACACGGTATTAGTACATTAGACTTGTTACTTTGATAACATGCTGATAATCAAACTTTTACTGTTCTGTAATTTTTTGAAAAAATTCTGAAAGTTAAAATTTAACCCGCTAACAAAGTACACACGTAAAATATCGAATGTTCAATACTTTATGGCATAGCT
>JALZVK010000275.1 GCA_023301005.1 Saprospiraceae bacterium
TACTTGGACAAAAGTAATCAGGTATTTTGACCGAGGCTATTTTTTTTGTTTAATCGAGGTATAAAAAACGGAGCTACCCCAACGGGTAGTGAGTATTTTGTAACGAAGAGTAAACGAAAAATAGACCGTCATAAATACTTGATTACTTATGTCTAAGTACTTAATATCCGTGGCATGGTTGGAAACCATGTTACGGTCTGTAAAAATTTTAAATATCCCAAAATGACCTTGGTCGATTATTGATAATTATCATATCTCTTATACTCCAAAAGAAAGACCATAACAATACTCCTACAACTGGTGCATAAGCCCACACGCCTACTAAGTTAATCCATACTGGAAGACTTATCAATAAGACTAAAGCGGTTTTTATAAAGTTGACGCGCTGAATATATTTGTAAGTAAAAAATAAATGCACAGCACTTGCTATTTGCCAAATTGCTAAAATAGTCAACATCGTATTTGTCCAAACTATTCCTTGATTAAAAAACCATAACAATAGTAATGCAACAATTAATATACTTTGTCCAAAGACGTCTAATTTTATTCTTGTTCTTGAAATCATATTCTCTAAAATTTTTAAATTCCTAAAACTTCTTCACTATCTAAAATATTTTCCATTTCGTTTTCTGTAAATCTCTTTCGACCTCTATCCCACTCTTTTAATGTTTCATTGGTTAATCTTAAATACCAATATGCAATCATCATCGGAATAGCTGCAACAAATATTACTCCTAATGCTATAGATTCTAGTTCTAAAATATTACTACCCGATATTAATAAGAGTACATAAGCTGAACTTCCTAAAAAGTACCTTAGCCGATTAATATTTTTTAAACTAATGCTCCATAAAAGTCCACTCAATAATTGCCATGCTCCTAAAAAAAATAAACTGCAACCTAAAAATATAAATGTAGATCCTAATGAAATCAAAGTGATAACTCCTAAACCTAATGTCACATAAAATAATAACGTTTGGAAAAATGTATCAATTTTTAATAGCGTTTTCATAACTATCTATTTTATAATTCAAAGTTAAATCAAATTTCCTAAACTTTCAATAAAAATTGAAAGTTTATTTTATAAACCTTATAATTCAATTATTGTTTTACATTTGTAAATAAAAACATGCTTAAAATACATTCGAAGAAAATATAGATATGAGTAAGATTTCACCAAGTCAAATCAATGACTTAATTAAAAATAGACGTTCCGTTTTTCCTGCTACCTATATTGACAAACCGATTCCGAAGGAAATTATTCAACAGGTTTTGGAAAATGCGAATTGGGCGCCTACTCATAAATTAACTGAACCTTGGAGGTTTAAAGTTTTTAGTGGCGATGCTACGGAACAGTTGGGAAAGATGCTTTCGGAAGTTTATAAAACTCATACTCCTGCGGAGAAATTCAAGGAGATGAAATATAATAAGACTCAAAGGAAGTCAAAAAAATCAGGGGCGATAATTGCGATTTGTATGCAGCGGGATCCGAAAGAGAGTATTCCTGAATGGGAAGAAATTGCTGCGGTTGGGTGTGCGGTTCAAAATATGTATTTGACTTGTGAGGCATATGAGGTTGGGTGTTATTGGAGTTCACCTAGTTATATTAATTTTTTAAATGAACCGCTTGGGTTGAAAGATGGGGAGCGATGTTTGGGGTTTTTCTTTATGGGATATTATGAGGTGGAAAGAAGTGAGGGAATGAGGAGGCCTATTGCTGAAAAGGTAACTTGGGTAGAATGATTTTTAATTTAAAATGGAAAATTGATAATTGTCCTTACGACTTGAATCGACCTTGTTTATTTTAACACATAGAACACAATAGGCACATAGGTCGAATAAATTTAGAGAAAAACTATGTGCCTATTGTGTTAAAAATAAAAGGCTTGCAAAAAAATTACAAGCCTCCAATTCGGTTTTGTTTGTTAATATCTAATTCCGACGATTCTGTCTTTTTTTTCTTTCTTCTTCTCTTTTCTTCTTTTTCTTTTTTTCTATGTCTCGCATTTTTTTAAATGCATATATAAATCCGCCGACTACGACTGCTGCTGTTACGATTTCCCTTGCGGTAATTTTTCCTCTTGGAATACTGATTTCATCTAAACTAAATTTGATAGGCATATCAAATTGTACTGCAACGTTTTCATTATTTTGCATTCCTGGCGTTTCCCATTTAGGCATTCTGTGCATGACGCGCAGTACTTCTGTTCCGCAACCTTTTCCTATATTTTCAACGAGTTCCGTATCGACTACACTACCATCTGTATCTACTGTAAATCGAACGATGACTGAACCTTGTACATTTGCTCGTTTCGCTTCAGCTGGATATTTAAGATGATTGAGCATATAGTTTCTCAATTTTTCATCGCAACAATTCAGTCTTTCTTCTTTACTCAGATTATCTCCACATTCTATAAAGCAAGGCATTATATCTACGGAAGTATAAACTTTATTTTTACGAATATCGACTTGTGCATTTGTATTGTTATAAAATACGCAACAAAAAGTAAGTACTATAAAAAATGATAAGATTGAATTTTTCATTGCTTCTCTTTTTTTTATAAAAGTCGAATTAGAAACATTTTTTTGACGGAAGATGTAAAGTTTGTCACATTATAGAATGTTATCATTTTCATAAATTTTTTTTCGGTTGACGGTGAACGGTGGTCGGTCGCTTTGCTTGACGATCTTCGAGATTCGTCTACCGTCAAGCGAAGCGACCGTCAACCGAAAAAAAAAATCCCGAACTTTGGACATTGCCAAAATTCGGGATGAGTTATTTATATAACTAAACTTAAAAAAAAACTATTGAACGATTATAACTTCAGTATGTAATTTTCCTCCTTTTCTAAATGCTAGAAATATGGAACCTTTTACATCGCTAGGAATTTTGACATCTTTAAAAGAATCATCTCCGCCACTACCAGTTAATTCAAAAAGTTGTTTTCCTGTATGAGTGTAAGCGGTAATTCGTACAGGCTCATTATCTCCTTTGTAATCGATATTAATAACTCCTGAAGTTGGATTTGGAGAAACTCGAATATCAGTAAATCCTACTTTTTCTAAACTTCCTTTTCTATTTACTTTTACAGGACTTTCTATTGCTTTACCTTCTTTCATTGTTATTACAATCACTCCATTTTTACCAGCGTCGCCAAAGCTATTAATTGCAGAGTCGCCTTTTAAGACATGAATTTCTTTAATATCTCCAGGGTTAATATCATTGATTCCTGTAGTAACTACAACACCGTCAATGACTATCAGAGGTTGTACTTTATCTGAATCCAATTGGATAGTTGACTCTTTATCGTCGTTTCCTTTTTCTAATCTAAATGCAACAGGAAGCGTGTATTGAACACTAACCGCTTTACCTCTTTGCTTTCCTGGAATCCAATGAGGCATCATATTAATTACTTTCAAAACTTCTTCAGCAGTTCCTCCTCCTAAGTCTCTTACAATTTTCGCATCAGAAACAGAACCATCTTCTCTTATTATAAACTGTGCAATCGCTCTACCTTCAATAGCTGACTCTCTTGCTACTGCTGGATATTTAATATTACTATAAATAAATTTCAACATCTCTTCTTGAGAACATAATTTCCTTTCTTGCTTATCATTCATTGCCTCACAATCAGGTGCGGGGAAACGAGGCATTTCTTCTACAACTTTAAAGACTTCACCTTTTACTGTTGGATTATCAACAAGCGTTCTCTTTGTTATTATGCTTCCATTAGGTAATGTCTTTACTACTGTTTGATATTCTTTAACCTTATCAACTTTGTCATTAGGAGTATCTAAATTATTAGAATCAGGAGTAGTTGATTTATCTACAAGTA
>JALZVK010000276.1 GCA_023301005.1 Saprospiraceae bacterium
AACTATGATTATCTAATTTTTTTTTAACCTTTTGGAAAGATTATTTTCTATTGATAGGAATTAGAAGCAAATGTAAGTAAAAAATAATAAAGTAAAAAATGGATTTTTAAAAGTATAATATTAAAGGCTATGCTTAAAATTTCACAGTAAATACTACTGCAAAAGCTATAACCGAAATAATTAATCCATACATAAATATACCATAACAAATACGAAGGTATTTGTATTTTTTAGCGAGGACAATTCCAAGATAGTATAAATCACGAGTCATCGTGCTATATAAAAAATCTTGATCTTTTATCATTTCCATAATTCCCCAATCAAAATCTTTTAACTGCATATTATAGAAATTACCAAAGAAAAGAAGATTAGATTTTTTATTAAGAATATCTTCACGAGTAACTTTTCCTTCTGTAATTTTTGGACGTGTAGATAATGTTGCAAAAATGATAGAACCTAAACACACGATTAATAAAACAGCTGTAGGGATGATCAATTTAGGTTGCGCATCAAATTGTGGAATCAATGTAGAAATCGTAATAGATACAATTATCGCATTGATAGATAACATAATATTGGCTTTGTTATCAGCAATAGAACTCAAATTAACATGCGTACGATAAGCAGTTCGGTACATCGTTTCGACTCCTCGACCTAATTTAATTTGATTAATTTCCCCAGCATTTTTGATAGCTATTTTTTTAACCTTACTCGTAGGGTTACTTTTTTTCTTTTTCTTTTTTTCAGCTATCTCCTCCATGCTTAGTATTTCTTTTTCAGGATGTAATCGTGCGTTAAGTTTATTTAGTTGTCTGATGTGTTTTTGTTTTCTAGTTTCAAAAAAGTCTTTTGCTTTTTGAGTATGATATTCTTGGTTTTTGATAAAGCCTAATTCAAAGTCAATCCACTCAGGCTCAGACATTGTTTTATTTTGGGTAAGCGTAAACTCTTGTCTAATTCTTCCGCAGCGTTCCCAATATATTTTTTTACCCAAGTGACTCATATCTGCATCACATAGAATTTGCTCTAGCTGCGAATTTGGACTTTGTGGCATCTTAGTCGCCATGATACAATTTTGAATAATTTTAATATCACTTTCTTCAAAATTATGTTTTTCCAAAAATGCTTTAGCATATTGAGCACTTCGTTCTTCATGTCCCTTAGGACCTTTATCATATCCTGAATCATGAAACCATGCCGCTAAAATTAATAATTCTTGTTCCTTGGAATGTAAATTAAATGCACCTCCCAACTCTTTTACAGCAGCAACCACATCCAACGTGTGTTGTATGTTATGATAAGCAAAATCTTTATGTACTTGCTCTGTTATAAAATTGGTGATATAAGTTTCGACTTCTAATAAGAGTGCATTGACTACTTTCATATCTTGCGGGTTGTTAAATGATTTCGCAAAATATGAATTTTTTTTTTATCCAAAGAGTAGGAAGGAAGTGATTTAGAATTCGGTCTTAATAATTTTCATCATCCAAAATATCTTCGAGGAATCCTTGATTAGGAGTAGGTACTTTTTTTTGATCTGGAAAAATTGGAGCAATTAAATCGCATCTCCAAATTCCCAATGTAAGTGTAGAGCAATAAGGTAAAGTGATCCCTAAAAATTCTAGATCAAAATTTAAATCACCTTGAAAAATAATCATGAATAATGTAAAAGTCATTACTATTGCAATGCAATTAATTATTATTTTCTTTTCAGTTACCTCTAACTGCAATCGATTAATACCTTTAATTGCAAAGATGAAAATTAACCAATTAGGAACAGAAAGCACTAATCCAAATGGAATCATAACTAAAGCGATTCCAAATGATTCTATAATATCGCCATCTATAATTCCAATATAGATTCCAAATAATAAAGGGCTGAGGAATGCACTTATGAGCCATACTTTTGTAGCGAATGAAAAATGATTGGATTTGTCCATAACTTTTTATTTTTTAAAACAACTTCAATATCTTATTTGTACTCGACCTTATTTTTTTACCACATAGTTCACATAGACACATAGTTTTTATATTTTCCAAGGAAAATGTTTTTGGGATGTGAGTTTATTTTAAATGAAAAAATCTATGTGCCTATTGTGAACTATGTGGTAAAAAAATAAAGTTTTGAGTTCCAAGTTAGAAGGCGATTTTCCATTTTCAATTTTTCATTTTCAATTACTCCTTATAACTCTGCTGCGCTAAAGTTGTCAATGTAAAATATCCTAATAATAGAAATACAGAAATAACAATTGCCAAACCAAATGTATGCGGTTGAGTCAAAATATTTAAAATATCAGAAAAAAGAGAAACAGGTTGAGCAATAATATCCCAACTATTCCATCTTTGGAAACGACCTAAATAAATTCCGAATCCACATAATATCAATGCTGAGATACTTAATAAATTGACAAATAATGTAGAGAAGAATTTTTGTAAAAAAAGCTGCACTTCCAAAAGTGATAAATAGCCTAACATCAATCCTGTCCATGCGAATGAAAGGAATAACATCATATCATACCAAAGCGGAATTCCAGTTCTTTTTTTCAAATGCAATAAGTCAGTTAAGATATAAGGCGCATTCGGAAAAAATAATAACCAACATAACAATGCTCCTACAATTAATATTTTGGAATTAAATTTTTTATATAAAGCTGGAAGCGAAAGTGCAATCAAATAAGGAATCCATGCTAGAAACAAATTCCAATTTAAAAAGAAAAAAGTCTGTGAGCCTCTGTAAAAAGCTAAATCTCGAATACCATTTATTTTATTATAATCAAAATGAAGGTATTCCAATCGATAGGCGAATAAAGCAAAACTAAACAATGTACTTACAGCTAATAAAAAGAATAGCTGCATTTGTTTTTTATTTCTAAATGTGTGTTTTATTTTTTTTAAATAAGTCATCTGTAGTTTAATATTTGAATTGATGAGTCAATGTTAACCCCATATTGTAAGCTTGCCATGTGATATTACTATCTCGGTTAAAGTCGAAGTAAGGGGTGTTAAAAAAAATACTATCATAATCATTAATCAGTCGTGTATGTGATAAGTATGCTTGCAATGACAAACCAATTTTTGTTCTCGAATTAAGTGTAAAAAGTATTTCAAAACTTGGAGTCCAACCTAAATCAAATTTGCTATAAGTGATATAACCAGTTTCGCCAGTAAAAGCAGATGAGTATAAAGGGAAGTCATCTATTGACATAACTAACTGCCCTCGATTCATTAAATAACCAGCATATAAACCTGCCCCACCTGAAATAGTTATTCTCTTTTTTGAGAATGTAAATGTTGGTGATATGTCCCAATAGAGATATTCAAAGTTAAGTTGTCGTTTAAAAAGATTTGAATCCCATCTCTTGCTCTGTGGACTTGTAGGGATACCTATTAGTGCTATAGTCACTCTATTAGGTTGTTGTGGGAAATAAAATGTTTCTAATGGAAGCCTTTCTTGATAATTAAAATTGCTTCGTAACTGAAACCAATTTTTGAATTTATAACCTGAACCAATACTAGCATAGAATCCTATTTTGGGTGTATTATAATTTTCCTCATGAAATGAAAAACTATTCACAAACCTTACATCAGAATGAACAATACCTGATGAAAATCTAATCGGTAAAACTTGACCATAGGCTTGACTTGTGATTAAAAACGCAAAAGAAATTAGAAGAGCTTTTAAAAGAGCATTCATATTGTTTAATTCTTTAGTTAATAATTTATTTTCAGAGGTACTAATTTATAAAATCAAAAAGATATTTTGAACTAATTTTAAAAGAATGCCGTCTCTCCAACTTTTTGGAGAGAGCGACATATCCTGCACGTTCAACATATTCTTGTATTGCTTAATCACTTTTAAAAAAACAGTACGACCTCTCTGAGGTCGGAATTTCTTTTTAATTTAAAATCTAACACACTTTGACCACGCTGTGGTCATTTCAAGTTTCAGATGACCACAGCGTGGTCACAGTATGTTAGTAAAAAAGCAAATCAATTTCTCTGACCTCAGAGAGGTCATACTGTTTTTTAAGTAGCATTAAAAAGCAAATGGTTTATCTTGATAAGGTCGTTTGAAAATTAAATTTTGCAACGCCTTAGTTGGTTCATTAAGTAAATGTTCAAAATTCCATTGAGCAATCGGGAGTGCTTTTCGTCCTCTCCAAAATTCTTTGATAAAAGCTTTAATATGCTCAGGTAAAAAAAGTACTGCAATTACATTTGTTCCGATAATGTATAAAGAATACTTTCGATTGCCCATAAGGAAAAACTGCATCCGAGCTTCATCCACTACTGTTGTTTTATATTTTAATAACACATGATACACATCATGGCTTTCAAATTTTGGCATCAGACTCAACCCTTCTTTTTCTAAAAAAAGAGCTAAGTCGTTACCTAAAGTTTTCGGAGGAAATTTTTTTAGAATTTTCAAATTAACCTTCCAAGGTATTTTTGATTTTTGAAAAAATCGCCCATAGATAGGTTTTGTAATTTCTACTAATTGGATAAGCAGTTTTTCCCGTAGGGTAAATAAACGATTAAGGAATAATGTAGTTTTCATTGCTTTAGTTGTAATTAAAAGTACTTTGAAAAACAAAGTATATGAACAAAAAAAATAGTTTTAATTTTTTCTTTTTTTAATTTTCAAATCTCTCATATCAATCTCTTCTTCTTAATAATGCTTCCAATGCATCCAAGTGATCATTAAAAGCTTTCTTTCCAGCAGCAGTTACAGCGTAAGAAGTTTTTGGTTTGTTATCAACAAATTGCTTCTTTACTCGGAGGTAATTTTCTGCTTGTAATGTTTTAATATGACTTGCCAAATTACCATCACTTACACCCAACATTTCTTTAAATGTCTTGAACTCTACCCAATCATTCACCATCAGTAATGACATGATTCCTAATCGAGTTTTGTTATCAAATTTTTTATTAAGCTTGGTAATGATTTCTTTCATAGTGAATTTTCTGATAGAAAATCTATATCGGTTTTATATCGTTTTTTTGGAATGAAAAATTCTTATTTCTCGTATTTAAAATACATTATCGTACCATATACTATATGTAATATTCCAAATCCAATCGCCCAAAATTCTAATCCATATCCTACATTGAACATTGCAATTAACCCTAATCCTATTTCACACAATCCTAAATAATGAATATCGCTTAAAGTATATTTTCCTCCATTAACTAATGCTAATCCGTAAAAAATTAAAGTAGCAGGAGCAACTAAACCGAATAATCCATAATCTAATAATCCAATACAAAAAACACCTCCCGCAACTAAAGGAATCATTAAATTGATTAATAATTTCTTACTTACATTGTCCCATATTTTTTGTCCTTTCTTCTTTGCTTTTCGAGTAGTAAAAAATATTCCCGAAGCCAAAGCTAAAGTTAGAACAATTGCTGCATCTAAAAAGAAAAAAGAGATATAATCAATTCCCCAAACATTTTTAGCGGCTACGACATCTCCAATATAAAGATGATTATTTCCATTAAAAGGCATAATTCCAAAATACACATAAACTGCGGCGGCTCCTAATAATGCAAATATTCCTGCGGCTATTCCTGATAATCCACTTAGTGAAATAAAGCGGGAAGAGCGTTCCATCAAAGAACGAATCTCGCTAAGATGTTCAAGTTGTTCGTTTCTTCTATCCATTACCATAGTTTATATTTATTAGTTGCTGAAAGTACTTTGCAATTCAAAGTTAAAAGATATGTTTTTAATTAGCAAATATATTTTTCTTTTTTTTAAAAATTTAAGAAAAAGAAATTTCGATAAGGAATGAGAATCAAGAGTTCAATTTATAATTAAAAAGGTACCTATTCAGAAGAGAGAGAAGAGATCATTTTATTGAGGGAAAAGAGAAACCTTATAGTGGTGACTATTAACGTTTGCTTATTTATATGCAAATGTATCGTTCTTAGATCTCTATTATCTGTTCTCTATTCTCGCTTCTGAATAGTTAATTAAGTACTTAGACATAAGTAATCAAGTATTTATGACGGTCTATTTTTCGTTTACTCTTCGTTACAAAAATACTCACTA
>JALZVK010000277.1 GCA_023301005.1 Saprospiraceae bacterium
TTACTTTGCTCGTCTTTTAAAAAATTGTAACAATTTATTTACGTAAGATTCATTCGTACGAATTGTTACTGAATCTGCACCACTTTTTGAAAAAGTAGTTTTAAAATATTCCATATGGGTTTGATACCAATTATTATATTTATCACGAACTGACTTCCTTGAGGAGTCAATCCATCTTGTCGTTTTATTCTCTGCATCTATCGCTCTGATTAATCCTACGTTGGGTAGAATCTCTTCCTTCGGATCGATGATATGAATACCAACTATATCATGTCGTCGCTTAGCGATACGAAGTGGTGATTCATAATCTTTGGTCAAGAAGTCCGATAGAATAAAACAGATACATTTTTTCTTAATGATATTATTGAGGTACTCTAGTGCAACTCCTACATTCGTTCCTTGTTCCTCTGCTTCAAAATTAAGTAACTCCCGAATGATTCGGAGTACATGTTGTTTTCCTTTTTTAGGTGGAATAAATTTTTCTACTTTATTTGAAAAAAATATCACTCCTACTTTATCATTATTATTCAATGCTGAAAATGCCAATACTGCTGCAATCTCAATATTGATTTCGTTTTTAGTTTGCTTCACCGTTCCAAAAAATGAAGAGCGACTGATGTCTATCAAAAGCATCACCGTCAATTCTCTTTCCTCTTCAAATATTTTTACATGAGGTGAACCAGTTCTTGCTGTTACATTCCAATCAATATTCCGCACATCATCTCCATAATGATAATCTCTTACTTCACTAAACGACATACCTCGTCCCTTGAAAGCACTATGGTACTCTCCCGAAAAGATATGCTTACTCAAGCCCTTAGTCTTGATTTCTATCTTTCGTACTTTTTTAAGTAATTCGTTAGTGTCCATTTTTAATGAATAATAAAATAATTAATAATATCGATTGAATTTATTTTTAACACATATGCACATAAAACATATCATTTTTTGAAATTTTAAAAGCTAAAATATTTTCGAAGAAAAATAAATTAAGTGTGTTACTCCTTAATGTATTTAATGAAACTATTTTTCATAAATGGTTCCAACTGTCGATATGGAATAGTGATACTTTGACGACCATATAACATGCTGAATTTTGTACTAAAACAAATGCCATCATTTCTAATTGTAAAAAATGAAAATTCACTTTTCTTTATCCATTTTTTAAAATCCTCATCTTTATAAAGTGTATAATTTTTAATTTCTTTTTTGATATAATTTTTGATGTACTTATTATAGTCTTTATCATTTTCAAAAATATCTTCTAAATAAATAGAACTATTATTTTGAAGATTATAAGTATAAGCGATTAATTTTTGACCAGGCGTCCACGTATTACTAAAGGTCATAAAACCGCTAATCAAATTTTTATTAAAAAAATCAACCTCACACCAAGCGTAACCTCTTTCCGAATTTCGGAGTTGAGGTTTTACGGAAGAGTTTTGTTTTTTTACTTTGTTAGAACGATTCCGACAAGCTTTAATCCAATCATCAGTTTGCTCATTCATTCGTTGATTGAAAGCAGCATTTGTTGTTTTGGGAAATGTCACATCATAACTTGTCATATAATCTGCATACTCCACACAACCAATCGTCAAACCAGCCGAAGGAAGCAAATCTACTTTTTTACTGTTTGATTCTTTAACTTTTAAAGACAATTTGTCTTGTTGCAAGTCTCCGATAAATGTTTGAATGATACGACCATATTCATTTCTAGCAATCAATTCAATATTATCTTGTTGATCGATATTTCCAATCAACTTGTAAGTTTGATTTATTTTTTTGTTGTAAATCAAACCACTTGCTTTATTGATACTTTCCTTTTGTAGAATTATTTCTACTTCTTGATTAGACAACTTTCCACTATACTTTCTGATCCATTTGTTGTCGCCGCAGTAAGAAGGAAACTTTACTTCTTTATCAGTTTCTTCTAATTGGAGCGTTCCACCTTTAGAATTATTATGAGAACTCCATGTTCCAAGTATAGTTTGACCTTTCATTTTCCCTCGGAGAGAACCTATTATTGAATTTCCTTCGTCTATTTCTTTAAGATAACATTCTCGATTTTCTATCACTCCTTCCAACTCGAATTGAATTCCGCTTCGCAAATAGATTAATACTCCTTTGCAATCTTTGCCATCATATCCTAACGTAACTGATATATCATTTAAGTCATCGATTCGTCCTTTGTAATATTTGACCCATTGAATTTTTGATCGATTATCGAACTTCGCTTCTACATACTTTTTTGAATCTACTTTTTGTCCGAAACAAAAAATAGGGAAAAGTAAGAGTAAGTATATTGGGAAATATTTCATAAGAGTTATTGTTGATGTTATGTTTCGTCCTTTTATTTAATTCAATTTTCTAAGAAAAAAATATTTGAAAAACTTAAGGCACTTCCACAGAATTCAACACCTCATTGATTACATCTATTTGAGTAATATTTTCTGCTTCCGCTTCGTAAGTCAGACCAATTCTATGTCGCATCACATCCTGACAAATACTTCTAACATCTTCAGGAATAACAAAACCTCTACGTTGTAGAAATGCATGTGCTTTTGCTGCCAAAGCTAAATTGATACTTGCCCGTGGCGAACCTCCGTAATTGATCAATGGTTTCAATTTTGGTAAATTATATTCTTCAGGTTGACGAGTTGCAAAAACAATATCCAAAATGTACTGCTCGATTTTTTCATCCATATAAACCTTCTTCACCACTTCCCGAGCTTTGATGATTTCCGTAGTTGACACTACAGGTTGTATTTTTGGAAATCCGCCAACTGCCAAATTCCTTCTGATGATTTCTCGTTCCTCTTCTTTGTTAGGATAATCAACAATGACCTTTAACATAAAACGGTCAACTTGCGCTTCAGGCAAAGTATAAGTTCCCTCTTGGTCAATTGGATTTTGAGTAGCGAGTACTAGGAAAGGTTCTTCCAATTTGAATGTATCATTCCCTATTGTGACTTGACGTTCTTGCATCGCTTCCAATAATGCACTTTGCACTTTTGCAGGAGCACGATTGATTTCATCTGCCAAAACGAAATTGGAAAACACGGGACCTTTCCTTACATTAAATTCATTCTTATTCGGATTGTAAATCATCGTACCGATAATATCGGCAGGTAAGAGGTCAGGTGTAAATTGGATTCGACTGAAGTCGGCATCAATAGCATCTGAAAGCGTTTTGATAGCAAGTGTCTTTGCTAAACCTGGAAGACCTTCTAGTAAAATATGCCCTTTGGTCAATAAGCCTAAAAGCAATCTTTCAATCATGTGAGTCTGTCCAACGATGACTTTGGAAGTCTCAGTATTCAATTTTTCTACAAATGCACTTTCAATATATATTTGTTGATTAAGTGCTTCGATATCAACGGAGGTTTGCATATAATTTGATTTATTTCTTAAGCTAAGTTTTATAGTTTCTAATACTTTGTATTAGTTTATTTTTTTGAATATTCAGTAGAAGACCCCAACGGGGTCAAACAAAATAGCAAGGGGCATCGCCCCTTGTAAAATAAAAATAGAAGCTAGCCCTGTAAGAGCGAAATATATTACTTACTGTTTCGCTCTTTCAGAGCTTTCTTCTAATTTGTTTTTTTCAAGGGGCGATGCCCCTTGCTATTCTATTAAACCCCATTGGGGTTAGATTACTGAACAAGCATTTTTTCCCTTTAAAACGACCTCAAAAATGAGAATTTTTTTTCAAAAATCGAAATACATTTTTTAAAAAAATAAAGCACTCGAATGAGTGTATAAATTTAAAGGAAATTTATTGTTCGATTAATTCAGAACCTTTATCAAATAAAGGTTTTACAGGTGTATTATCTTTAGGTGCAGGGACAATAGGTGCATCAGGTCTGATTGGTATATCAGGTTTGGGTACGGTATCCTTTGGTAATAATTTCGCTTCTGCAATAAGAATGGAATCTACTTTTTTTTCTGCGATGATAGTTGCGTTATTTCTACACGCTTTCATTTTTTTAATTCTTTGAGATTCTAATCTTTCAGCAACTTTATTTTCTACACGTTCTTGTCGTTCTGCTTTAGTTTCTACTTTCTTTTTTTCGCAACTAATAATAGTCATTGGTAATATCAAAAATGAAATGACAATTGCGATTATGTTGAATGTGTATTTCATTTTATTGATTGATTAAGTTTTCTATTTCTTTTAATCGTACTAGCTTGATAGAGTCGATGTCATACAAAATAAAACTATCCATTCTTGACTCACAAATACTATCTAGTTCTTTGGTGTATAGTCCAATTCTTTTTTTATAAAGTGTATCGACCATATTATTGAATGCTTCTTCTTGTTCGATGGAATCATCTATGCAACTTGTTGAGATGATGCTGACAAGGAAGAAGATGATGATTGATATTGGGAGTATGTGTTTTTGTTTTTTCATTTTATCGTAAAGCTATTTCACAGAAGTTTCTTTTTTTAAAATAGAACTAATAATCATGCTTGCATGATGTCTAGTATTTTCGATAAATAATTTACTAGTATATCTACCTGCATTGATGACACCTGCAATATAGAGATTTGGAATATTAGTTTCTAATGTATCAACGTTGTGAATTGGCGTATCGTATTCATCGGCTTGAAAGCCAATTCCTATATTTTTAAAAAAATCAAAATCAGGTTCGTAGCCAGTCATGGCTAATACAAAATCATTTTCGATTTCAATTGGTCCATCGGGAGTTTCGATATGGACTTTATCGTTTTCGATTTTGGAAAGATTGCTGTTAAAATGCGCGGGGATGGAACCTTCTTTAATTCGATTTTCGATATTAGGTTTTATCCAATATTTGACACGAGGACTTACAGATTCTTTTCGGACGACCATGGTTACTTCTGCGCCTTTGTGATATAATTCCAATGCTACATCACAGGCGGAATTAGCAGCTCCGACGACGACGACTTTTTGACCAATGTAAGGATGCCAATCATCGTAATAATGTTTAACTTTTGGTAAATCTTCGCCTACGACATTTAGCTTTTTGGCTACGTCATAAAAACCTGTAACTACCACTACTGCTTTACTTTGATAGGTTGCCTTGGAAGTTTGTATGTTAAATATTTCATTATCTAATTTATTGATATTCAGTACCTTTTCGTAGTAATTGATATTGAGTTCCCAACTTTCATTGACTCTTCTGAAATATTCTAAAGCTTCTCTTCGAGTAGGTTTTTCGTTATGGGAAATAAATGGAACGTCTCCAATTTCTAGTTTTTTGGAGGTAGAAAAAAAAGTCATATTTGTAGGGAAATGGTAAAGGGAATTCACCAAAACTCCTTTTTCTATAACGATATAATTTAGTCCTGCTTTTTGTGCTTCGATAGCGCAAGTCATTCCTATTGGACCTGCACCTACAATCAATAAATCGTACATCTCTTGTTTTTAATTTTTTAGTGGTGCGAAGATAACACTTTGTCGATTAGATTTTAAATAGAACACGGATGCCGCAGATTGAGCGGATTGTCATGGATTTCCTTCTAACTTGTATTTTTAATCTAAACAAGTTTAGAGGTCAATCTGTGATAATCCACTCAATCTGCGGCATCCGTGTTCCATCATTTTTTCAAAATCACCAACTTATCATATTCCACAAATTCCATTTTGCTAAATGCGGAAAGCGTTGAATCTAAATCTTCGATACTTTTTAAGTTTAAAATAAAAACGTTACTCGCTGAAGATTTCTCTTTAAAGCAATAAATAAAATTGGAATCGCTCGGAAGTGATTTAGAAATGTTTTGAAAATGTTCTTCTAATGTCTTCAATGTAAGAGCATTGTTTTTTTCTATGACAAATAATTTTGTCGTTTGTTTTTTATTAAAATTGGCAATAGATTTTTCATCAGAGATTGGAGTCGAAAGCCAAGCGGAACGAAGTTGGAAATGATTCCCTATTGCTCCAAAAACATTATCAACACCTTCCTTAGTTTCGGAGTTAGCAAATATTTGAACTTCATTTAGAAGTGTACTTATTTCAGCATTTGCCTTTGGGAATGTTTTTCCAAATAATGTAATTGCATTGTTAGCAAAATCTTTATCCATCGTTTTTCCTTTGGCTAAATATTCAGAAACGAGGTCAAACAAACTATGTGCATAACCATTTATGTATTTATTATTATACCATTCTGCGGTATCTATTTCGCCGTGAATTTGTTGATAAGCCCAACCATTTCCTATCGCAGTTGCTAAGCCTTCATCGATATAAGAATATGATAATTTGGCATAATCAGAATCTGAAGAAGTAAACCATTCGTCAATTTCAAGTTGTAATTCAAGCGATTGTTCTCCAAAAATAATATGACACATCTCATGTATAATAACTCCTAATCGACCAATATAATCGTCTTCTCTTTCTGATAAAAAAGAACAAATTAAAGTATTGCCTTTTGGTATAGCAGTTGTCCCACCTCGCTCCAAAGGAATTGGATAAAGCATCACTTTAAATGGAATTTCAGTATTCCACTCTGTTCCATAAAATTTACTGATTTTTAAAAATAATTCTTCGATTTTATCTCCGTAGGGTAAGAGTTGATTTTCGATTCTAGTAATATTTTTTTGTTGATTGTTCCATATTAAATTGTCGTAAAATGGTTCGACTGCTTTCATGGTTGCTATCAATTCTCCATGAGCTTGATTAGGTAACACTCCAATGATTCGACTACTGAAGTCATTGATATTCAAGGAGTTAGAGCTAGCAACCCATATAAAGTCTTTTGCAGTTGTAGAATTATGTCGACTAAAAGGATACTCTTCTCTTTTAAGTTCGTAGTTAAAATTGATGGCAGTATATCGTTTTACGATGGCATTGAATGCTGCATCGTTTCCTAAATTTTCTTCGATATAATCTATTAATGCAGGAGCTGCACTTGGTACATGTTTGGCGGTTTCTAGGAAGTTGAAAAGACAAAGCACTTTGTTGGTTTCAAATTTTATCAGCTTTGTTTTTTGCGCATTTAAAAAAATAGAAGAGCATGAAATGCTCACAAATAGTAAGAGGAATTTTAGCTTTTTCATTGTTTGTATTTTTTCTTTTGATAAAGATATGAATTAACAACGAAAGTTTTCGTAGAGGGTTTTATTTTAACAAAATTTTGTGAGGAGTACTTAGGGAGACTTAGCACCTTGCGGGAGCAAGTGCGCTAGCGGAATGGTTAAAAGATTGTGTCTTATCTTACTTCTTTTGCGGCCTTCATGACCAAGTAATTCACCACCCAACCATAGAAAAAGATTCCTAATCCAAAAGCGTATAACAATATATCTACAAATGGAAAAAAGATGAATGCCAATCCAATAATTCCTAATATCAAACTATAAGTAATCAAATATTTTCGAGCTTTCGAATCTTTGTCCATTCCAAAAACTCCTCCGAGTGGAATCAACATCAATATCATCCATCCTCCTAATAATGCGAGTAATTCGAAATCAGTTATGAAGTAAGCAACGATACTCAATATGCCGGCAATCAAAAATCCACCGACAACATTGGACGCTAATTTCTCATCATCAGTCAATGCTAATTTTCCTAAAGGATGTAATCGCAAAAACAAATTGGAAATAGGTCGAGCTATCCATGTCGAAAATGCAAAGACGATATATGCAATTATAAACGGAGCTAAAAATGGAATACTGCTTGGAAAGTAATCCGCAATTTGCACTAAGATTTGATAAATGATAAAAGCACCAATCAATAATTTCCATCTTCCTTCATTGGTCATTTTATTTGTCCAAAGAAAGAATTTTAAAATTTGTCGATAGAAAATATTTTTTCCTTTGATGGCTTCTTTTAATCCCATCTGCGCAAAATTAAAAGTAGGACTTAATCGAAGTGCTTCCTTAAAGTGAGTGACTGCTTCGTCATAATTATCGTTTTCGATAGCGACCCAACCTTTATTGGTATGTGAGAGTGGATCTTCGGGCGATTTATGTAAAGCATAATCTAGCGTCGAGGATGCTTCTTGTTTTCTATTTAATTGAATCAATGCACGAGCACGGAGATTGATTAATTCTACATTTTCAGGATCTAAACCTAAACCAATTTCAGCATTGCGTAAGGCGCCTTCCCAATCATCTTGAAATAGTGCAATAGAACTTTTTACTTGAAATAGCGCAGGTTCATTTGGACTAATTAACAGACCATTATTCGCAGCAGCTTTCGCATCTTCGATTCGATTGGCTTGTAAATAAATATGAGCTTGTAAATAAAAAAGGTAAGTATTATTAGGTTCTAGACCGATTGCATTTTCTACGAGTTGTATAGATTCTTTGATTTCTTTTGACCTAGAATGACAAAGTGCCAACAAGCCCATAGCATAAGCATGATTAGGATTTTGACTCAATTCGAGTCGTAATTCCTTTTTTGCCATCTCAATTCTATTTTGTTGCAAGAGGATTTTTCCTCTTTCCAAATGGATACTCATGCTTTTTTATAAATATAGGTGAATGGCAAAAATAAGGAAATATCTTTGATGAATATTCAATATTTTGAGTTCAAGTTAGAAGGCAATTTTTAATTTTTCATTTTCAATTATTAATTGCGACTTGTCGCATCATGCTTATCTAATTCCCAACCTTCACTTTTACAAAATCTGATATAGCAAAAAATTCTCCTTCTGATTCCAAATTAGGTTCATCAAATACCACAAACCTTATCAAGTATTCACCATCTTGAGTAAAGGTAGCATTGGTACTATAGGAAGTAGGCGAAGAAAAGGAAACCTTACCTGGACCATCGGCGATCATCCATTTTCCACGAAGATTTTCTAAGGAGGCATTATTATAAGTTACTGTTCCCGAAAGGTTGGCAGTACCTCCTGATGGAATAATAATATCGTCACCTGCATCGGCATTATAACCAATGGTATTAGGTGTCCACGGAAAAGGATTGTTTTGCATAGAGGGAAATGTCTTTCTCCAAAATTCAAATCTCATATCCCAAAACTCAGGTGGATTATCATGTCCCAATCGAGTGCTGTGCATCACTATTCCATTATGTGAAAGTTGGTTGATAGCTGCAAAAACAGTTGCAGATGGACTAATAGTATCAGCGTAACTTACAAAAGATAATGAAGGACCTTTATACCTTTTTGCAAAGTAAATTCCATCATAATATTTGGAAGCAGCTAAAGTAGAATCTTCATGAGAGATAGATCCAAAAGCACCACGCGAATCTAAAATATATAAAGGTAATCCCGCAGGCCTATCATAGCGATGACCTACATGACTACATAATACAGTTACCGTTTGAAGGAGTGATTTGACTCGTTGGTCAACACCTGCAGTTATTAATGCTAATCCTCCACCTTGACTCAAACCAACAACGCCCATTTCTGTTCCATTAAAATCACTTCGAGAGAAAATATAATCTATACCTCGTATGGCACCTGTTATCGCTTGTTTGTAATAAATACTATCTCGATCAGCAATATTATTAGGAAAATAAGAATTAGGATCTTCTACATCAGGCTCCGTATTGTGAATACTAAGTGTTAAAGAAATCGCACCACCCCACTCTGAAAGAAGTTGTTGAGGAGTAACGATATTTGCAATACTTCCAAAAGGCGGAAGCGTCAACATCGCAGGGTACGGAGGAGAAATTCCTTTAGGTATAGAAAGATAACCATAGACTCTTCGGTTATCAATATTTCCTAAATTGATTCTATAAGTGATACTCATATCCGTACTATCCAATAAAGTCAATTGTGGATCAATAGGAACTGTTGCTAATTCTGCTTTGACTCCATCCCAAAACTGATCAAAGTCAGCAGGTTCTTCATCATACGCTTGCAAATCATATACAGAAAAAACAGCTCCACCCGCCGCTGCTAAGTTTCCTTTTTTTACGGTACAAATCACACTTCCCGGTTCTTCTAAGACAAATGGAATTTTGGCAGGTACATTTGGATTGACGATAATTCTACCAGAAGCGAGAACTGGAGTTTTTACATCATATCGAATTTTATAATCTACAGGTCCCCAAGTATCGGCAACAACTTCGAAATACATCATCTCCCCTGCTTCGTAATTCGCATTGACACGACTAGGTGATACTTCTAATTGTGCTGAAATCGTATTCGTTGACCAACAAAAAATTAAGAGAAAAATAAGTTGGATGTAGCGTTTTATGGATAGTAATGGCATAAGTCTAACGTCAAATAAATTTGTGATTAAATATTTAGGAATTTGCTTACAGATGGCTTTTAGTGTCTCAAAGGAAGCGGAACGGGAATGGATATTTAGAAATCTAAAATTACATATTTTTTATAAAAGAATAATTCTAATTTAGAACAACTTTCATAGTTAGGTTTTCTGGATTACATTTTTATGCCTTTTATCTAATAGTAGAAATTGCTTTACGGAGAGATGAGAGATTTACAAAGTTTAAATATCCTCACTCATCCAATAATTTAGCATTTTCATAAGAAAAGTTATTTAATTCATAATATCCAAAATTATTCCTTAATTCTCCTTGAGAATTTTTATAATTGTATGTAAATAGAAAAAGCTTATAACTAACTCAAATACAATGACTTATGTTATGAGAAACCTCTAAATTCATTTTTTTAATGTCAAAAGAAAACCTATCTGAAATTTTACAACAATTGCAGACTGATGATAAAACAGTCTTGAAATCTCTATTTCAAAAACACTATTTATCGGTTTGTAAAAGCATTCATCGTTTTGTAAAAAATAAAGCAGAGGTCGAAGACATTGCGCAAGATGTGTTTATTAAATTTTGGGAGAAAAGAAAAAAATTAAATATTACTTCTTCTGTCGCTGCTTACCTACATCGAATGGCTATGAATGAAGCGATTTCTTATCTAAGAAGAAAAAAACATTTTGAGTCAGAAGAGGTGATTGAATATTCCGTTCCTAATAATTTGTACTCTGGGGAAGAAAAATTATTGCAAAATGAACTTCAACAAAATATCACAGATGCCATCAATAGTCTACCTCCTAAATGTCGTGCTATCTTCCAACTCAGTCGATTTGAAGAGTTAACCTATAAAGAAATTGCTGCCAAATTGGACATCTCTGTAAAAACAGTAGAGAATCAAATGGGCAAAGCTCTAAAGGTTTTGAGAGGAAAATTGAAAGGATACTTAGGTATGTTTTTATAAAAAGAATACTCTACTTTAACATAAGCTTTTTACCTTCATAAAATTCTACCACCATTTTCTTCAACAAAAATTCATACTTCGCAATCACCAATTCTATTTCCGCAGTATCTTTTTGATTCAATAAAGTAGCAAATTCAAATGCATTTATATTTCCTACATTCAAATTATTTCTCATAGAGGAAGTTTGCTTTTCTAAGAGCTGAAAAGTTTTTTCGGTAGCCGCTAATTTTGCAGCAGCAGCTTTTACATCAGCAATTGCATTTTGAATATCAGTTCTCAATTTTTGCTTGAATCGAAGATTCTCTTCTTGTTTTTGTAAAAAATTAATCTTCGCAATCTCACTATTAAGTTCAGTTGCTCTTTGATCTAAAATGGGAACATACAAATTGACACCCACTCCTAATCCTATATTATTTCCGAGTTGTTTGAAGTAAGGAATATTTGGATATTCCACTCCTTCTTGTCGAAAGAAAATAATATCTAGAGCATTATCATCAATAGCAGGAATAATTACAGGTACAGGATCTATTTCTTCAGAAGTCGCATTCGTAAAATCAGGATTATTTCCATCTACAATACCCGAAGAGTAATTAGTATAAAGACCTCCAAACAAATTCACTTGTGGAGCTTTGCCAGTCATTGCAATTTCTTCTTCTAATTTCAAACTTTGCAAAGATAGTTCTCCTCCTTCTACTCCAGGTTGAGATTTTAGAGCTTTAGAATAAGTGGATTTAAATGATAAATTTTTAAGCGTATTACTTGGTTGAGGAATATTTTTAGGTTTTTCAACTTTTAAAGAAAGAGAAGGATCTATTTCCAAAATTAACTTTAAAGCGACATAGCTTTGATCTAAAAAATTCTGATACTCAATTATATTTTGTTCGTCTCGTGCTTTTTGAATTTCGACATTTCGCAAATCAGCTTGCGATTGCAAACCTGCTTGTACTAAGTTTTTAGTTTGGCGAAACCATGATTCTGTTTGTGCTAAATTTTTCTTCGTATTCGCTAATTGTTCTTCTGCCATCAATATTCGTAAGTAAGCTCGTAGCACTTCCAACGAAACATCTTTTGACATTTGGTCCGCATCTGCTTGAGCGGCTTTTATATCCAAATTACTTTTTTTGATTCGCTTATCCGTTCGATTACCATCGTACAACGTGTAATTACTCTCCAATGAAAAATTATTATACAATGTAGTTGCAGTACTAAAAGCATTGGTAGATGGATCGACAGAACGTCCAAAGTTGAAACCGAGGTTGGTTCCAAATCCTAAGTCGGGTAGTTTTTGAGCTTCTGCTCTTTCTTGTAATATTTTGTTTTTTTCTATTTCCAAATTAGCAGATCGCATCGTCGTCGTATTGTTCTGTTGTACATGCTGAATGCACTTCTCTAGCGACCACACTCGTTGAGCTGAAATTGTATTTGCAAAAAACAAAATACTTAGTAACGATAAAGTTATTTTTTTCAAAGTCATATTGAAAACTAATGAATGAACTGAAATTATGAATTATAAGCTACCAACGGTATTCCTCATAATTCATTACTCAAGAAATAGGATAGGTTGTATTTGATGTTATGTTGATAGGATTATTTGTTCGGTTTTCAAGCTCTCTTCTAAAAGTAAACTTATCATACAACATTTAGAAGATTTGTGAAATTACGTTATTATTTAATGTTTTTGAAAAAATTATGCCATGCTTTAGTTAAAACCCTAGCGAATACATTGTTTTTTAGCTTTTTAACTTTCTTTTATAAGAATTACATATTAAACAATTTCGGTATAATTATTGCATAAAAAAAACTACTTATCATACGGCATACAGAAAACTTGTAATACGTTGATTTTCAATAAATTACATCATTTTAAACTCAGAAGAGAATTCTAAAAAGATTTAAACAAACCGTTTTTTTATTTTTTAAATAAAAAAACATACTGATGAGTTAAAACAATTTCAGCCAATCAAAATGCCGATTTCTTTTCCTTTTTATAAACAATTAGATGCGATGGATTGCGGAGTAGCGTCTTTGCGTATGGTAGCTCGTCACCATGGCAGACACTATAATCCTGAATATTTGCGATCTATTTCCTACCCTGATCGGGAAGGTGTTTCGTTGATGGATATTAGCGATGCGGCGGAGCATATCGGTATGCACACTTTGGCGGTGAAGATTCCTTATGAAGTTTTAGATGAAGAAATTCCAGTTCCTTTTATTGCACATTGGCGACAGAATCATTTTATCGTAGTTTATAAAATCAATAAAAAACAAGTTTGGGTCGCTGACCCTGCGCATGGTAAAGTAAAAATTTCGAAATCAGAATTCCTTGATGGTTGGATAAGTGATACCGTAGAAGGAGAAGATGTTGGGGTGATTTTGGTTTTAGAACCTACTCCGAAATTTTTTGAAAGAGAAGGTGAAAAAACGAGTAAGATTAGTTTTGGTTATCTTTTCCAATACTTTAAAAATTATACTGGATTAATTTGGCAATTAGTTTTAGGACTACTTGTAGGAGCAATGTTACAAATTGCATTTCCTTTCTTGATGCAGTCGGTAGTTGATACAGGTATCGAAAATCAAGACTTGGATTTTATCTATGTGATATTGATTGCTCAGTTGGTACTCTACTTTAGTCAAACGGCTGTGGAGTATTTGAGATCGTGGATTTTACTCTATATTGGTTCGAGGGTCAACATCAGTATGATAAGTGATTTCTTACTCAAAATGATGCGATTGCCAATTCGGTTTTTTGATACTAAACTCATCGGAGATTTATTACAAAGAATTCAAGACAATCGAAGAGTCGAATATTTTTTGACTTCTTCTGCATTGTTTACTGCATTTTCATTTGTAACGTTTTTTATATTTTCCATCATTTTAGCCTTGTATAGTCTTACGATTGTAAGTGTATTTTTGATTGCTACATTTATTTATTTAGGATGGGTGATGTTCTTTTTAAAGAAAAGAAAAGAACTCGACTATCGTCGATTCGACCAAATGTCTGATAATCAAAGTACCTTGATTCAGTTGATAAATGGAATGCAAGAAATCAAATTGCATAATGCTGAAAAACAAAAACGATGGAAATGGGAACGTATACAAGCTAAATTATTTCGTATCAGCGTGAGCTATTTACGATTGGAACAAATGCAAAGTGCAGGTGGTAATTTCATCAATGAATTAAAAAATATTCTAATTACATTTATAGCAGCTCGTGCGGTGATTCAAGGTGAAATGACTTTGGGAATGATGATGGCTGTTCAATATATTATCGGTCAATTGAATGGACCAATTTCGCAATGGATGAGTTTTATTAAATCTTATCAAGATGCTGGAATTAGTTTGGAACGATTAAATGAAATTCATTCCAAAGAAGAAGAGGAAGACCTCGAAGGAAAAATCAATATTCTACCGGGCAATAAAGATTTGATTGTCGAAGATTTATATTTCCAATATGGTGGTCCGAACTCGACGATGATTTTAAAAAATGTCAACTTAGAAATTCCGCAAGGAAAAAAAATAGCGATAGTCGGAACGAGTGGAAGTGGAAAAACAACTTTGTTGAAATTGCTTTTAAATTTTTATCAACCTACTAAAGGTAATGTAAAATTAGGCGATACGACTTTATCTAATATCCGAAATAAATTGTGGAGAGAGAAATGTGGAGTCGTGATGCAAGGTGGTTATATTTTTTCAGATTCTATCGCTAACAACATCGCCCTTGGTGATGAGATAGTAGATAAAAAGAAATTACTACACGCTGTAAAAGTAGCGAATGCTCAAACATTTATCGAAGGTTTACCTTTAGGTTATAATACCAAAATTGGTGGCGACGGAATCGGTTTGAGTCAAGGTCAGAAACAAAGATTATTACTCGCAAGAGCAGTTTATAAAAATCCTGAATTTATATTTCTTGATGAAGCGACCAATGCGTTGGATGCTTATAATGAAATGATTGTGATGGATAACTTGGAAGAATTCTTTGAAGGTAGAACTGTTATTATCGTTGCACATAGATTGAGTACGGTAAAAAATGCAGATGTAATTATAGTGTTAGAAGATGGTGAAATTATCGAAAGAGGTTCTCATCAAGAGTTAACAGATTTAAAAGGTGCTTATTATTATCTAGTTAGAAATCAATTAGAATTGGGAGCATAGTTTTTAATCATTCATAATTATTAATGGAAGAACACGAAAAAATAGAACTTAGAAGTGACGATGTACAAGAAATCATCGGAACGCCGCCACGTTGGATTGTACGTTGGGGAACACTCATTGTGTCCTCGGCTGTAATTGCAATTGTTGCTATGAGTTTTTTCGTAGAGTATCCTGACAAAGTAATTGGCGAGGTCATCGTCACTACTAAGGTCGCACCTGTCAGAGTCAATGCTCGGCAATCTGGAAACATCGATGAGCTATTTGTAGAAGATGGTGCTAAGGTAGAAATCGGCGATGTATTATTAGTGATGCAAGATGCTGCTGATTATTTAGATGTGGATGAATTGGAAGAATTGATGGAAGATTTTCAGGATTGGAATAAAGCGGAGCTTTATGAATACGATCCAAATGAGTTTCCTGAATTGTCTTTGGGAAATTTAGAACCTTTATATTCTCAGTTGCAAACTAACTTTAAAAGTTTCCAATTTTTCGAACAAAGTCAAGCAGGTTCAAAACAAGTTTCTGGAATTAGAAATCAAATAAGTGAGATTAGATCAAGTGTGAAAATTTTAGAGAAACAGAAAAAGAGCGCAGAGGATGTTGTAAAATTTCATGAGAAACGATACGAGGAATTTATAGATTTAGTAAAAAATGGTTCACTCGCTCGTAAATTTTTAGAAGACCAAGGTGTCGAAGTTCTCAATGCAAAAGCTAAGGTTCAAAATCTAGAAGATCAGATTAGTGATAGAGGTCTTAATATCTCTGGTTTGTCTGGGCAAATCCAAACGATACAAAGTAGTAGCAGCGAATCGACTAATGATAAATATACCAAACTTCAAAGTAGTATCAATGTTTTGATAAGTGCTATTGATAGATGGAATGAAGACAATATCGTCTTATCGAGTATTGATGGAAAAATCTCTATGGTCAATAATTGGAGTGAAAAACAATACATCAATCAAGGTACCGAAATCATGGCTGTCCTTCCTGATAATATGGAAAATGATAATTTATTTGTTCAATTATTTATTCCAATTACAGGTTCAGGTAAAGTAGAAATTGGACAACGAGTACTTTTAAAATTTGCGAATTATCCTTATCGTGAATTTGGTCAAGTAGATGCGGAGGTCGTTGATCTTCCTGGATTACAGAGAGATAACCGTTGGCCTGTTAGAATAAAATTGACGAATGGTTTAAAGACTCGAAGTGGTAAGGTGCTAAAATTTGAACAAGAGATGCGTGGACGTGGTGATATCATCACAGAAAATCGAACGGTATTTACTCGTATTTTTGAGAATATCGTTAAGCCGTTTATGGATAATGAATAGCAGCGGAGCTGCTATTTGAGAATTGAAAATTATCGAATACCTTGTTTTTTAACTAGGTATTTTTTTTTTGCAAACACACAGTATTCTACAAATTTTTCATTTTCAATTCTTAATAAATTCCCTAAAATCATATCTTTGAGCAAAAAAAAATAGATA
>JALZVK010000278.1 GCA_023301005.1 Saprospiraceae bacterium
TCTTCATAAATAGTAGCAATATCCTTTGCGATAAGTGCTTGTAAATCAGGAAATTGTGTAAACGATTTTCCATCATAAAAACTTAGTCCTCCATCGTTAGAAGAAACATAATGATATTGATTCTCTTTGGAAGGAACTCTAGATTCTGAAGAGCCAAACCAAAAGTTACCTTTTGAATCTTCAAAAATACTATTCACGACATTGGTATTTAATCCATCTTTTTTTGTGAAATGAGTAAACTGTTTTCCATCATATTTTACTGCACCCAATCCATCAGTACCGAACCAAATGTTCCCCTTAGAATCTTCAATGATTTCCCAAATTAGTTTTTTAGAAATTACAGGATATTGATTTTTTATATCAGCTTTAGGTAATGGAAAATTCGAAAATTTATTACCATCAAAACGACTAACACCTTTCATTGTACCTACCCAAATATTATTTTTGCTATCAACTAAAATACTCCAAAGACTGTTATCATTGAGTCCTTCATTAGTGGTGTAATTTTTAAATGTTGTTCCATCAAATTTCGATACACCACCTTGTGTAGCGAACCATAGATTTCCATCTTTGTCTTCTGCAATTCCATTGACTTGATTATTGATTAGGCCTTGTTCTTTTGAAAAATAAATAAGTGTATCTCCATCATAACGAGCGACACCTCTTGTTAAAGTTCCAAACCAAAGATTCCCCTTTCTGTCTTGATGAATCTCTCGAAGGTACTCTGCAACTTTGGAAGCGGAATCGGGAAGGTTGGATTTTTTATTATCGTAAATGGTTGCTTGGTTGGACCAATCGTAAGCCTTGGAAGAAGAGGAAGTGGTTTTTATAACATTACTCTTACGTAAATTGCTTTTGTCTTGAGCATCACAAGATGTTATAAAAAATAGAATAAAAATTAAAGCGTAAATAGATGAATGCATTTGAAGTTGTTTAGTTGTAGCCAAATTAAATTCATTTGGCAGGTTGTAAAAATAGAATAAAAACTATCCTTGAACAACCTACTAATTGAATTTAACAACTTCTTTACAACTTAGAAAGTGTCTATATTTTTTACAAATTTATGCACAGCATACTTCCTCTCTATTTTTAATTTTAAAAAATAAGTAACTTTTCAGTAACCGCCAACTTTAGTTGGCAGGTTGTCCCAAAGTAGTTGTTCAAATATTAAATACGAATTAAAATCTTCTATTTTGAACAACCTGCCAACAGAAGTTGGCGGTTACTAAGTCGTACTAAATAGTTGCAAAAATAAACGTTTTTCGACAAATGTTCAATTGGCAATTAAAAACTAAAGAGTAACAAATCTAACTTGAAAAGTAAAATAAAAAAAACGGAAGTACATCAGTACTTCCGTTTTTAGATTCTTCTTACTTATAAATCTTAGAGCTTGTTGGGGAATTAGATTTTTATCTCAAAATCTAATTTCCTAACAAGCTCTTATTATTACTCTTTCTTTTTATTTCCAAAAATCCCTTTTTTATCTTTTCCTAAAATAGGTTCAGGCATTGGGAATTCGTTAATCTCATATTTATGGTCAAATACTTTTTCAGTATAAACCCATTGACCATTTTCTAATTTATATCCTTCATAACTTCCGTCAGGAATCCAAGTGAACTCTTCACCTGGAAAAGGACTAGGTTGTTCGATGAGGTGATCAAAAATTATCATTTCTAAATGCTCGTCGTAATTTAATTGGATAGCACTTTCGGCGGAGTAATTTAAAACTACACGAGACTGAGTGGAAGGAGGTTGGTTTTCTAAATTTTTCACAAAAACAGGAGAACCAAAAATAGGTCTATTGTTTTCGAATTTTAAAACATCAATTAATTTTCTTTTTGTAAAAAAAGAATTTCCATCCAAACCAAACAATAAATATTGAGTTCCTTGTGGTGTATCAAATTGACGAATATTATAATAAACTGCTCCAAACCATTGATCAGGGTTAAGCTGAAGATTTTCTATATTAGAAGGATTGGAAGGTCGATCCAATAATCTAAATAGTTTTAGATCGGAGGAGTTCATTTGTATCGCTCCATATTGATGGTAGGTGTCATTGTCTACAAATAACTGCCAAGTAAAAATTCTAAAAGTACTATCGGGAGGATAGATAACAGAGATAGATTGTACTCTATCAAAAGAATAATTAAAAGAATTTTTGTGCTTTAAGGCAGTTACTAAATTCGGAATGAATTTTTTACAAGCTGCAAAACGATGCTCAGGTAAAGAATCATTTACCATCAAAAAACCTAATGCTCCTAACGTATCTTCAATTATTTTTATCTCTTCAGATATTTTATTATCCAAAGGTTGAGCTTTGCTAGGTTGTGCAAAACTTAAAGAATTAATTGATAAGCAAAAAATAAAAAATAATAACTTTTTCATATAGGCACAATTTATGCTTTTATCCTAATATATTGACCGATTGAATAACGAAAGTTATGTTTAATAAATTGCAAATCGGCTCCCCAAATATAAATTTCCCCCACTAAAAGTATTCCCCTCAAGTAAGTTCTATTTTGATTTCTTTCCCCTTATAAGAATATAATCTCCCCATTATTTTTTTTGATGATTGTTTAATAAAATTTAACAAATAGGGATATGCGCTTATCACTTAAGAAGCTGCTGCTCTTATTGCCAATTATGCTATCTGCATTTTTTGTCATGGGACAGCCAAGTACATTTACTTACCAGATTGATGGAGGAACAGGAAGCCCTTGTGCTCCTACGGAAGTCAATTTTTTTCCAGTAACAACCTTAACTAATCCTACATTCACTTGGCAAGTGAATGGAGTAACATTTTCGAATCAAGAAGAACCGATTCGAATTTTTCCTATTGGAGGAGTTTATAATGTTTGCCTTCAAGTTAGCAGCGGAGGTACTACGGAAATGCATTGTGAACAAATAACAGTATTTGATCCGCCAACTATTACATTAGATAATGATGTAACATTAGGTTGTAGTCCATTAGCTGTAAATTTCATCCTGACATCGACAAGTAATATTGATTCGGTCGTTTGGGATTTGGGAGATGGAACAGTAATTAGTCAAAATGGAACAGATAGTGTTATTATGATTTTTACTCATGATTATTTGACAGGAGGAACTTATTCTCCAATTATTACAGTATTTGATGAGAATGGATGTAAGAGTACTGTTACAAAACCAGATGCAGTTACCGTAATTGAAACTGCAACACCTGCATTTTCTGCGGATGCTTCTATAGGTTGTACGGTTCCACATGCTGTGAATTTTTCCAATAATACGTCAATGTCAAGTAACCTGAGTTTTGTTTGGGATTTTGGAGTAGATGCTTCATCAACTTCCACGCAAGTCAATCCAAGTTACACTTATACGACTTTAGGATCTTATGATGTAAGTCTTATCGTTACCAATGATGATACAGGATGTTCTGATACTTTATTGCTTGAAGATTTTGTAAGTATTGGAGAGTTCAATGGTTTTCAATATGAGATTATCGAAAATGAAGATTGTAGTGTTACGGAAGTAGGATTTAGTTTTTTCGATAGCGGAAATATTCAATCGGTTTCTTGGGATTTTGGAGATGGAAATTCTTCCTCTCAAGTGAATCCGATTTATACTTATACTACAGCTGGGTGTTTTACTCCAACACTTTCTTTAACAACAACGGATGGATGTAATTATACCACATCATCTCCAGATTGTATTAATAGTAATGGACCGCTTTCAGCAAATTATACAGCAAGTGGAGATTTAGAAACTTGTGATGCAGTTAATGGTACGACTATTAATTTTACAGGTATCTCAAGTACAGCAACTTCTTGGTCATGGGATTTTGGAGGATTAGGAACTTCTAATTTACAGAATCCTAGTTTTACTTTTACAGGAATTGGAGAGTATCCAGTAGAATTGACTGTACTTTATCCAGATGGATGTGAGGAAACAATTACTAATGAAACTGTAATTATTTCAGATTTAGAAGTAGAATTTTCAAGTAATGTAGTTGATGGATGTGAAGACTTACAAGTTTTCTTTTCAAATGAAACCGATCCAATTGATCCAATAATTTCTTTCGAATGGGATTTTGGTGGAGGAACTGGATTAACAAATATTGAAAATCCAGTAGTCATGTATACTGATACAGGATCTTATGATGTTACTTTAACAGTAGAGACTGCATCAGGTTGTATTGGTACTTTATTGATGGAAAATTATATTGAAGTGGGGATGGAAAGTGGACCTGGTTTTTCAGCAGATCCTTTAATTTCATGTTTGGAAGATGAAATTGAATTTACAAGTGAGTCAGGCGCATTAGTAGATGAATGGGAATGGCATTTTGGAGATGGAGGTCAATCTATGGAAGAAAATCCAAAATACGAATATACCGATACAGGATCTTTTGATGTAATGTTGATTACCTATTTTCATGGTTGTCCTGATACCTTAATTGTTGAAGATTATATTTTTATCAATGTACCTAAAGCTGAATTTAGCTTTGATCAAGATTGTAGTAATCCAGGAGTGATTCAATTTTTTGATGAATCAGCAGGAGCTGAAACATGGGCATGGGATTTTGGAGATGGTAATTCATCGAGCCTTCCTAACCCTGCTCATACTTATGCAGCGAATGGTACATATACAGTTAGTCTTACTGTTTCTAATTCTCAAACTGGTTGTGAACATACCGAGGCAATGACCATTGTAGTTACGACTTCAGTTCCTGAATTTATTTTGAATGATTATGATATTTGTATAGGAGACACACTTCATGTCATTAATAGTTCTACGGGAGCAGATTGTTATACATGGACCTTCCCGTTTGGAGTAGGATTGATTACCAACAGTTTTTGTGATGCAACACCATCATTATTTTTTCCATCAGCTGGAACTTATTCAGGTATATGTGTTACGATTTCTGATGGTTCTAATTGTACAGCAACTTATTGTTTACCTGACATCGTTACTGTTTCAGGTGCTGTTTCAGATTTTGCAACAAATGATACAGAAGGATGTGTACCACATACAGTCAACTTTAATAATACATCTTCAGCAATAAATGGAACGATAGCAAATTACCAATGGGATTTTGGAGATAGTACAACTTCTACTGCGCCAAGTCCTTCACATACTTATACCGAACCTGGGATTTATGCAGTTAGTCTTATAGTAGAAAATCAATCAGGATGTAATGATTCTTTATTGATGGATTCATTAATTATAGTGGATGATATCGATCCATTCTTTATTCCACAGGTTGTAGATTGTGCAGTTCAATCTGTAGATTTTACCAATGCATCAACAGCGTTTGATACTGACTTAACTTACTTATGGGATTTTGGAGATGGAGGAAATTCATCACTTGAAAGTCCAAGTCATGCTTATGCATCAGCAGGAACATATTCCGTTTGTTTGACTGTTTCAAATTCATTGGGATGTTCCGAGCAGTTTTGTGATGATATAAATTTCCAACCTTTATCAGTTGATTTTACAGCTGATAATACTTATAAATCATGTCCTGAGCCACCATTACTTTCTACCTTTACAGACTTATCAGTAAATGCAGCTTCATGGAGTTGGGACTTTGGAGATGGTGCCCTTTCTTCCTTACAGCATCCTTCGCACTCTTATAATCAAACTGGTTCTTATACCGTATGTTTGACCGTAACGAATGTATTAGGATGTTCAGCGACTGAATGTAAAACAGATTATATAGTTGTTGATGGACCATCAGGAGTATTGACCGTAACGCCAACTCAAGGTTGTGCTGACTTAGAAGTTCAATTTATAATAGAAAGCCAAAATGCCCATAAATACATTTGGGATTTTGGAGATGGATTTGTGTTTGATTCATTAGCAACAGGAAGTTCTGATACTATCAATTATACTTATTCTATTGCGGGAACTTATAAACCAGTAGTTTTAGTAGAAGATATTTCAGGTTGTCAAATACCAATATTTGGAGATACAATTATAGTCGAAGATATACTTTCAGATTTTACAATTAATATTGACGAAGTCTGTGAAGGTGCGCAAACACCTGTTGACTTTGAAGTTTCATTTTTAGATCCAAGTACTGTGATTTCTGTTAATTGGGAATTTCCTGGAAGTTCCACTCCAACAGCAATAGGCTTAAATCCAACTGGAATTATCTATGACCAACCAGGATATTATAGTGTTATAGTAACAGCCAATACAACTTTCTGCCAAGCAGTAGTGACTAAAGATAGTTTTGTTTTTGTTCATCCAGCAGCTAATGTTGATTTTACAATGACACCTAGTTCTGCATGTGATGGAGAGACAATTGACTTTGAAGATATTTCAACTATCTCTGCTGATAGTATTGTCAGTTGGAATTGGACAATTGATAACAATACATTTACGGGCGAAGATGTTTCTTATGAATTTACAAGTCCAGGTACTTATAATATTGTACTTGAAACGACTTCAAGTTTTGGATGTACATCAAGTGAAGAAAAAAGTATAACCATTTTTGAAAGTCCTAATGTAGAAGCAGGCGACAATGTATTTTTATGTAAAGGTGATTTTTCAAACTTAGTAGCTACAGTACAGACAACTGATCCTGTTACTTATGCTTGGTCACCTACGACTGGATTAAGTTGTGATGATTGTTCATCACCAACTGCGACTCCAAATGTAACAACCATGTATTTTGTTACCGCAACATCTGCAAATGGTTGTACTTCCGTAGATTCTGTTCAAGTAGAAGTTTCTGGATTACCAATAATGATGGTGACCACTTCTGCTGATACAACTATTTGCGAAGGAGAAAGTGCAACATTATCTACACTTACCAATCATGTTGCAGACATATATGAATGGGACATGAATCAAGCTGGACTAAGTTGCTATGATTGTCCAAATCCAATTGCAACACCAGATGTCAACACAACTTATAACATAACTATTTATTCAGATTTAGGATGTGCTGCAAGCAGCACAGTTACGGTAAATGTAATTCCGACTGTAGATCTTATTGATGATGCGCCTATCATTTGTATAGGAGAATCTGTACAATTAAATCTATCACAAGGATCCGATTTCTTATGGCAACCTGCAGCAGGACTAAGCTGTACCGATTGCCAAAACCCTATTGCATCCCC
>JALZVK010000279.1 GCA_023301005.1 Saprospiraceae bacterium
TTCTAAATTAATTTAGAAAGTCATTTTTTTATTTTTTGAAAAAAACTAGTATTTGATTTTTATCCAATTTTAATTTCCTCTCCATAAAATTTTGGTTCTTTACCTACCATAATATCTAATATCATTTTTACACGCGCTAACTTTTCTCTGACTTCTATTTTCCAACCGTAACTAGAAGAAACACTTTTGGCATTGAATCCAATATTTTGCATTCCTTTCTTTTTGGAAATAAAAACAGCACGCTCATTATGAAAAGGTTGACTGATGACGGTAACTTTGTCTTGTCCAAAAATTGCCTTCGCTCTGACCACCGAGTCTAAAGTTCTAAATCCAGCATAGTCCAAGTATATTTTATTTTCGGGAATACCTTTTGCGATGAGGTCATTTTTCATGTCGGTAGGTTCGTCATATTCTGTACGACTATTATCTCCGCTAATCAAAATATATTCGACTTTTCCATTTTTGTAAAGTTGTTCGGCTGCATCTATTCGGTAGGAATAATATAAATTGACATGACCACTTTTAAGATGTTTGATAGTGCCGAGTAGGAGACCTACTTTTAATTTTGGAATATCTTCGATGGAAGTATAGAGTTGAGCTTGAGTTGATTTTTTTACCCAAATGTCAATTAGAAAAATTGTGAGTAAAGTGAGTACGACGAGAAGTGTACCGTGTTTTAGGAATTTTAAGATCATAGCTTTTTGTTTTTTTAGCACAGAGTTAAACAGAGTTTTTTTACTAAACATTCTGGTTCTTAGACAAATTTAGTAACAGTGATACTCAATATTATTTTTAACACATAGGCACATAGAACACATAGCCTTTTTCTCCGAAAGATTTTAAAAAACAATGTATTCTATGTGCCTATGTGTTAAAAATAAAAACTTAGGTTTTAGAGTCACAGTATGTCTAAGAACCAAACTCCTTTCAAACTCTGCGGTGAAAATTAAATTAAAAATACTGACCTATACCTAAAACGATTCCATGTTGATCTTGATTGTATATATCGATTCCATAATCGATTCTAAAAATCGCATTATAAATTCGTTTGTAAATAACACGAAAACCACCACCAACAAATTGTCGCAACTCATCCGTTTCAAAAAACTGATTCAGCGTTCCTCCCGGTGCTCGCCAATTTCCCATATCAGAAAACGCAACACCTTGAACTGCCCAATTATCTGAATCTAAGAAGGTATGCCTATATTCCATATTCAAGATCAATTGCGCCGTACCACGTTCAATTCGATTTCCTGAACCACGAAGATTAATTCGACTATCTATTACAAATGGTGCGAAAGGAGTATCGTTATTTGTAGAAATGCCCATACGAGCACGTAAGGCAAAATTTCCTTTTTTACCAAAACGATGAAATTTTCGAGCTTGCAAAATCAAACTATTAAAGAAAGTTTGATCCTCTAAATTATAAACTACTTGCCAAATACCTCGTGCATCCCAACCTTGCAAATAGAATCGATTATGATTTATATAATTATGAATGTATTCAACTTTACTTGCAGTCTTAGGTAATCGCAAACCATCAGGCCCAGGAGGATTATCAATATTTTGAATTTCAGATTTTGAATATTTCTCTACAAAAAAACTACCGCCGAGTTCTAATCTTTGTTTAAAATTAAAATTACGAATAGCAGTTGCTCCTACATTAAAGTTGTCATAATTATATTGAACTGCTCCTTCTGGAAAAAATAAAGGCTCAAGCGAGCGCCATTGTAACACATCAAATGCAACTCCCCATTTTTGATTGAGATAAGGAATTCGATAGAAGACTTGACCACTATGCCTCATATCATTGTTTTGATAAAAAGCTAAAAATTGATGCCCTCTTCCTCGCCAATTAAAATCGGTCAATCCTAATTGAAACCATACATTACCATCGATGCCACCAAAATTTACAATAGGTATCAAAGTCTTTTTTTCTTTCAGTTGAAAAGTGAGTTTGACTTGTTGGTTAGAAAGAGAATCTATTTTGACTTGAACATCTTGATTGGTTCCTGCATTCCAAAGTTGTTGAATGTCTTCTTCCAATCCTTTTTTTGTAAAAGCACTTCCTTCTTTGGATTTTAGAAATTGTCGAAGGTATTTTGGGTTGGTCTTTTTTAATCCTTCAAATTCGATAGATTGGATAGTCCAATTATTCTCCTGAGCAGAAAGTAGGATAGGAGTTAGGATGCAGAGTAGTAAGAGTATTTTTTTCATTTATAAGTTTACTGCCAACTTCAGTTGGTAGGATGATCAGGTTCTAATAAATAAGTAATTTTCGCAAAGAAACGAATAAAGAATAACAAGTGCATTGAGATGAATTACATTTGTACTTATATTGACAAAAAACATACGATATAAAGGCGAGCAATGTGTTAAGTGTCTTTATAAATTGATTTCACAAAAAATCAATTTATAATATTCATGTTAGGGAGTAGGAATTAAATAGTCTACCCGATTGAAGAGATTATATTTTTAATATGAGGAAATAAAAAAATTAGTGCATACCCTTTGGTGCGGACTCATTTTTTTATGAAATCATATTGAAAAAGAATCC
>JALZVK010000280.1 GCA_023301005.1 Saprospiraceae bacterium
CACTATCGCTAGATCGATGAATATCAAAAAGCCAGATCAGATCATCACCGATATCTCTGAGACGGTATCAAAATGGGAACACTACGCTGATATGCAGGTGGTAGATGCTAAGAAAAGAGATGCGATCACTCAAACATTAAGACTTGACTTATGAAAAAATACAAAGCATATAAAAATTCAGAAATAGATTGGTTGGGAAAGATTCCGAAGCACTGGGAGGGGAGAAAGATATCTTCTAAAACCAATTGTATCTAAATATGTGTGTAGTTTTATAGTTCAATTGGTATAAAACAGGCAACATCTCAAGTGGAGCAACACCTCAGTCTGGATCATATATATCATGCAAATGGCAAGCTACACCTAGGAGGGCTAGAATTTTCACGCCTAGAGGATCAAGAACAATACTTTGATACCCAGATTGGTATCGGAGCGCGGGTATCCGCCATGCTAGACCTCCCCATTGCTGACCACCTCTGGATATCGCTAGGCCCCGCCTATCATCAGTATTTCAATACCTTATCATCAGATGCGAATCCTTTAGAGGAACGGAATGCCATTCTACAAGTGAAGGCTAAAGTGAGGTATCATTTCTAAAGGGGCAATAACACTATCGCGCAAAGGGATAGGTCAAGCTCGCCGCTATTAGGCTATCATTGATGGCATCCATGACTAGTGTTGGTGTTGTAGCATCCTTTGGTGGAAATTCCCTTCCTACCTGGCATCTAAATTCGTCCTTACTCCCTACACTTCATGCATCTCATATTGTGAGATATATGTTAAATGTTTCTATCTTTCGGATTCATAACCAGCAAATTCAAATTAATAGGATTAAAAGGTTTTGGAGGAAAAGAAACTAACGCAAATTTGGTTAGCAAAAAAATAGGCAAGAGCTATAATATGGTCAACTCATATGCTCAAAATAGAAGGCAACCAAGTATCGAAGTATTGTTCCTAATAGCGGAATTGTTGGATGTTGAAGCTAAAGAACTGATTCAGCTTAAAGAGAACCTTGTAAAACAATGAATAAAAAGGAACTGTCAGAAAGAGATATATGTACAAAATTCATCAATCCTGCTATTAAACAAGCGGGATGGGATTTGAAGAGACAAGTGAGAGAAGAAGTCTCTTTTACTGATGGTCGTGTAATAGTACAAGGGAAGTTGCATACTCGAGGAAAAAGAAAGCGAGCGGATTATATCTTATACTACAAACCCAATATTCCAATTGCGATCATAGAAGCAAAAGATAACAGGAAGCCAGTTGGCGATGGAATGCAACAGGCTCTTGAATACGCAGAAATTTTGCACATACCTTTTGTTTTTACTTCCAACGGAGATTCATTTGTTTTTCATGACAAGACAAAATCTAAAGAAGAAGAAATCGGATTGGATGCATTTCCAAGTCCTGATAGATTATGGAACAAGTATTTAGAATATCGAGGTATTGACAATTTAGAATCCAAAGAGATAGTCGAACAAGATTACTATCTGGATACTTCTGGAATGACTCCAAGATATTATCAGCAAAATGCAGTCAATCGAACCATTGAAGCAATTTCAAAAGGGCAAGATAGGATCATTCTTGTTATGGCGACAGGAACAGGCAAAACCTATACCGCTTTTAATATTATATGGCGACTTTGGAAATCAGGAATAAAAAAGAGAATTCTATTTCTTGCAGATAGGAATGCATTACTGACACAAACTAAAAATGGTGATTTTTCTCCATTTGGTAATGATATCATGCATATTATCAAGAATAGAAAGATTGATAAGTCCTATCAAATCTATTTTGCATTATATCAAGGATTGACAAGTAATGACGAATCCAAAAACGCTTACAAAGAATTTAGCAAAGACTTTTTCGATCTAGTAATCATTGATGAAGCTCACCGAGGGAGTGCTTCGGAGGCATCTGCATGGAGAGAGGTATTAGATCACTTTTCAAATGCAACTCAAATTGGGTTAACGGCTACACCAAAAGAAACCAAGGACGTATCTAATATTGCTTACTTCGGTGAGCCCGTTTATACATATTCTCTTAAACAAGGTATTGATGATGGGTTTCTTGCGCCATATAAAGTAGTTAGAGTCTCTACAACCATAGATGAAGGATGGAGACCGTCAGCTGGCCTAAGAGATAAGTATGGTAATGAAATCGAAGACAGGATATACAATCTGAAGGATTATGATAGAAACTTAGCGATAGATGAACGAACTCAACTTGTAGCTCAAAAGATCACTCAATATCTTAGAGATGTTGATCCGTTCGCAAAGACTATTGTCTTTTGTGTCGATATAGATCATGCAAATCGAATGAGAATGGCACTCATTAATGAGAATGCCGATATGGTAGCTAAGTATCCAAACTATGTGGTTAAGATTACAGGAGATGATGAAGTGGGAAAAAGGGAATTAGATAATTTTACAGATGTCGAGGAGAGAATTCCAGTGATAGCTACAACCTCTAAAATGTTGACAACTGGAATCGACACTAAAATGGTTAAGCTGATTGTTTTGGAATCAAACATAGCTTCTATGACCGAATTTAAACAAATAATAGGACGTGGCACGCGAATCAGAGAAAATGAAGGAAAGGTATTTTTTACCATTGTAGATTTTAGAAAAGCAACTAATTTATTTGCTGATCCAGATTTTGATGGCGACCCTGTGCAGATTTACGAACCAGTTCCTGGAGGTACAATTGTTCCTCCTGATATAGCAGAAGAACAAGAGGATGATAATTCTACAACAACGGAGGACATAGACTGGTCTGACTCTGATGATATATTTATTAATGAAGATGATTCAAAAGTAAAGAAATTCTACATCAATAATATTCCTGTTTCTGTTTCCAATGAGAGAGTTCAATATTATGGGAAAGGAGGGAAATTAATAACGGAATCTCTCAAAGATTATACAAGAGAAAATGTCTTGAAGACATTCTCTTCTCAAATTGAATTTTCTAAAAAATGGAAGAACGCAGACCGAAAAGAAGAGTTGATAAATGAATTTGCAGAACAGGGCATTTTATTAGAAGCATTAAAAGAAGAAATAGGAAATGATATGGACGAGTTTGACTTAATATGCCATATCGCTTATGATCAACCGCCTCTAACTCGAAAAGAAAGAGCTAACAATGTCAGAAAACGAAACTACTTTGCCAAATATGGAAAATTAGCTCAAGAAGTAATCTATAAGTTGTTGGATAAGTACGAACAAAAAGGCTTAACCCAAATCGAAAAAGGGTCTGTCCTAAAAGTAAAGCCATTAAATGAATTAGGATCTCCTGTTCAGTTGGTCAAGGCATTTGGAGGCAAGGAAGCTTTTGATATTGCAATAAAAGAACTAGAATCCGAAATTTATAAATCTGCCTGATGGATATAGGATTACTCATATCACAGATTAAACAAACGGATGACTTTTTCAAGTCGAAAGTATCCAGAACCATAGATCAGTTCCTGACTGCCAGAAATTGGTTGATTGGCTATTATATCGTGGAGTATGAGCAAAATGGAGAGGATCGGGCTGAATACGGTTCAAGCTTGCTGCAAAATATTGCCAAGCAGCTCAATACAAAAGGCCTATCAAATACCAACTTAAAGTTGTTTAAGCAGTTTTACTTGGTCTATCCGCAGATAAGTCAGACAGTGTCTGACTTATTGCCAAGTGACATTGGTCAGACAGCGTCTGACCTTTTAAAGATTGGACAGTCACCGTCTGACCAATTGAGAAAGCCTAAGAAACTGCAGACAGCGTCTAGTGAATCAATACAAAAACAGTTTGTAACATCGGAACAACTCATCTCCAAATTGTCATTCTCTCATTTAGTGGAGTTGATGAAAATAGATGACCCTATCAAAAGAAGCTACTATGAAATAGAGACAATAAAGGGAGTGTGGTCTGTAAGAGAACTTAAGAGACAGATCAATAGTCTCAACTTTGAGCGGAGTGCTGTAGCAAAAGATCCATCCTTGTTGTCAACTAAACTCGGGCAGAATTCTGAGAAACTGCATCCCAAGCAAATTATCAAAACACCATACGTATTTGATTTTTTAGGACTGCCAGATGATATCTTAGGATCAGAATCGGCACTGCAGCATGCTCTCGTCAGTGAGCTGAAAACATTCATCTTAGAGATGGGTCATGGTTTCTGTTTTGAAGCACAGCAAAAGAGAATCATCATCGGTGGAGAATACTACTTTATTGACTTGGTGTTCTATCATCGTATACTAAAGTGCCATGTCATCATCGAACTCAAAGTGGAGGAATTTTCTCATGCCAATGCTGGGCAACTCAATACCTATATCCAATATTACAAAGCCAATGAACAACTGGATGATGATAATCTTCCGATTGGAATATTACTTTGTACCAGCAAAAATGAAGAACTGGTAGAATACGCCTTAGGTGGTATGGATGAAAATCTCTTTGTCAGTCAATACAAAACGGTCCTGCCATCTATAGAAGAGCTCAAGAAATTTTTACAAGAAGAAAAGAAGAAACTATAAATGAGTAATATAACTGGAATAATAAAATCTATCAGAGACATAATGCGTAAGGATACAGGAGTAGATGGAGATGCACAACGTATCTCTCAGATGGTCTGGATGATCTTTATGAAAATATTCGCTGATAAAGAAGAAGAATGGAGCATAACTATAGATGATTATGAAAGTCCACTACCTAAATATCTAAAATGGCAATCATGGGCTGCAGATGATGAAGGAGATACTGGAGATAAATTAATGGAGTTCATTAATACTTCTTTATTTCCAACCCTCAAGGAATTAGACCCAACATTGGGCCCGCAGGCGATAATCATTCGGTCGGTATTTGAGGATACGTATAACTACATGAAAAACGGAACGCTGTTTCGTCAAGTCATCAATGAAATCAATAAAATAGACTTTAACAATCAAAAAGATCGACACCTCTTCAATGATCTATATGAGACAATACTCAAAGAACTACAATCTGCAGGATCTTCTGGTGAATATTATACCCCACGAGGTGTAACTAAATTTATGGTGGACATTATTAATCCAAAAAAAGGAGAAAGTATACTTGACCCAGCTTGCGGAACAGGTGGTTTCTTAATCAATTCGATTAATCATATAAGAGAAAATACCAAGAACTATAAACCCGCTCAAATTCAAAAACAAATAAGAGGAGTAGAAAAAAAACCACTTCCGCATTTGCTATGTACGACAAATTTAATGTTAAACGGATTTGATGTCCCAGCTGTCTATCGAAACAATTACCTAAGTAAGCCTTATAGCGATTGGGGAGCTAAAGATAAGGTGGATATCATCCTCACTAACCCACCTTTTGGTGGTGTCGAAGAAGATGGTACAGAAACTAATTTTCCTCAAAAGTTTAGAACCAAAGAAACGGCAGATCTTTTCTTGGCTTTAATCATCCGATTACTCAAAGATGGTGGACGAGCAGCTGTAGTACTTCCTGATGGAACACTATTCGGTGAAGGGGTAAAAACTCGACTCAAAGAAGAACTGCTAACAAAATGTAATCTACACACCATTGTAAGGTTACCCAATGGAGTTTTTAATCCATATACCAGTATCAAGACCAATGTCTTGTTTTTTGAAAAAGGAACACCTACCAAAGAGATCTGGTACTACGAGCACCCATATCCG
>JALZVK010000281.1 GCA_023301005.1 Saprospiraceae bacterium
TGTGTTTTATAAAACACAAATGGCTTCTTACTAAAACCTCAAGTGTTTTATAGTCAAAGAGTTATTGCTTAATTTCATCAAAGACTCTATTCCTATTTGTAAGTGCATATCCATAAAATTTTTACTTACCGCTTTATCACTTTTTTCTGTTTTCACACCTTCTGGAACCATTGGCATATCAGATACTAATAGTAATGCTCCTGCAGGAATTTGATTCTTGAATGCAGCAACAAAAATCGTAGCGGTCTCCATATCTATTGCGATTGGTCGAAGAGATTTAAGATACTCTTTAAAATCTTCTCTATGTTCCCAAACTCTTTTGTTAGTAGTATAAACTGTTCCTGTCCAATAATCTTGATCATATTCTCGGATAGTTGTTGAAATCGCCTTTTGTAAAGCAAAGGCAGGAAGTGCGGGTACTTCTGGAGGAAGATAATCATTAGAAGTTCCTTCCCCTCGAATTGCTGCTATAGGTAAAATCAAATCTCCAACCTTATTTTTAGTTGTTTTTAAACCTCCACATTTCCCTAAAAAAATAGCAGCTTTAGGTTGTATCGCAGTTAACAAATCAATAATAGTTCCCGCATTAGGACTGCCCATTCCAAAGTTGATAATTGTAATATCATTAGCGGTGGCAGATATCATTGAACGGTCTCGTCCTTTGATTTCAACATTATATTTATCAGCAAACATTTCAACATATTTACTGAAATTGACAAGAATAATATATTCTCCAAATTCATCTAATTGAGTTCCTGTATAACGTGGTAACCAGTCTTTGACGATTTCTTCTTTTGTCTTCATAAATTTTATTTAAGATTAAATATATAAAAAAAGCGAGTTACAATTTGTAACCCGCTTTTTTATTTTTTTACATCGATAAATACATCGAACGTTTTTTATCTAAATCCCTAAAGTAAGGGTCGTTAGTATCTTTTATAAATCGTATCGCTTCACCTGTTGATTTCATTTCAGGTCCTAAGTTTTTATCTACATTAGGGAACTTGTTGAAAGAGAAAACAGGAACTTTGATAGCGTATCCTTCTAGCTTTTTAATGATGTCGAAGTCTTTTAATTTTTTATTTCCTAACATCACATGCGTAGCAATATTTAAGTAAGGAACTTGGTATGCCTTCGCTATAAATGGAGTAGTACGTGATGCTCTAGGATTTGCTTCGATAACAAATACTTGCTCATCTTTGATAGCAAACTGAATATTAATCAATCCTCTAGTTTCTAAAGCAAAAGCTAATTTACGAGTGTACTCTTTCATTTGATTAAGTACATTTTCACTCAAACTGTATGTTGGTAATACTGCTGAACTATCTCCTGAGTGAATACCTGCTGGTTCGATATGTTCCATGATTCCCATGATATGAACATCTTCTCCATCACAGATAGCATCCACCTCTGCTTCTTTTGCTCTATCTAAAAATTGATCAATCAATACTTTATTATCAGGCATGTGTTTGAAAATTTCTAACACATGTTTTTCTAGTTCGTCGTCGTTTATAACAATACGCATACGTTGACCTCCTAATACATAAGATGGTCGAACTAGTACAGGATAAGTTACTCTATTCGCAATGTCAATCGCTTCTTGAGCATCATCTGCTTGACCATACTTTGGATATGGAATTCCAAGTTCTTTAAGTAGGTCAGAGAAACGTCCTCTATCTTCTGCTAAGTCAAGTGCTTTATAACTTGTTCCGATAATTTTAATTCCTTTTTTGTGGAAAGTCTCTGCTAATTTCAAAGCAGTTTGTCCTCCTAACTGAACGATAACTCCTTCAGGTTGCTCTAGTTCAAAAATCTCTTCGATATGCTCCCAGAAAATAGGTTCAAAGTATAACTTATCAGCCATATTGAAATCTGTAGAAACCGTTTCAGGATTACAGTTAATCATAATCGCTTCATATCCAGCCTCTTGAATTGCCATCAATCCATGTACACAACAATAATCAAATTCGATACCTTGACCAATTCTATTTGGACCTGAACCTAAGACAACAATTTTCTTTTTGTCAGAAGGGATACTTTCATTCTCACTATCAAAAGTAGAGTAGAAGTAAGGTGTTTTTGCAGCAAACTCTGCGGCACAAGTATCCACCATTTTATAAGTTCTGATGATACCTAATTTCTTTCTATGCTTTCTTACCTCTTCTTCTTTGATTCTCATTAACCAAGCAATCTGAGCATCAGAGTAACCTACTTCTTTTAATTCTCTAAGGAATTTTTCAGGAAGATCTTCTGCTACATTATAGCGCATCAACTCATTTTCCATTACAACTAATCGCTTGATTTGTTTGATAAACCAAGGATCAATCAATGTCATTTTATGAACTGTTTTTTCAGGTACACCTAATCGTAGTGCATCTTTTACTCTATAGATTCTATCATCACTTGCATGCTCTAATCGCTCTAAAATATCAGATGTCCTGATCCATTCTTTTTTATCTGCACCTAATCCCATTCGACTATTTTCTTGAGACTGACATGCTTTTTGAAGAGCTTCTAAAAAGTTTCTTCCAATTGCCATCACCTCACCTACAGATTTCATTTGTAAACCTAAAATATGACTTGCCCCTTTAAATTTATCGAAATTCCATCGAGGCATTTTTACAATTACATAATCTAATGTAGGTTCAAAGAATGCAGATGTATTTCCAGTAATCTGATTTTTTAATTCATCTAAAGTATAACCTAAAGCTAACTTCGCTGCAATTTTTGCAATCGGATAACCTGTAGCCTTACTTGCTAATGCAGAAGAACGAGATACCCGTGGATTAATTTCGATTACAATTAATTTTTCTGTTGCAGGGTCTTGTGAAAATTGTATATTACAACCTCCAGCAAAGTTACCCATAGAGCGCATTAACAAAATCGCCTCATCTCTCATTTGCTGATAAGCAGTATCCGAAAGTGTCATAGCAGGTGCAACAGTAATACTATCTCCTGTATGAATTCCCATTGGGTCAAGATTTTCTACTGTACAAATGATAACTACATTATCATTACTATCTCTTAGTAACTCTAACTCAAATTCTTTCCATCCTAATACTGCTTTTTCTACTAAAACTTCATGAGTAGGAGAAGCATCTAGTCCTCTTCTCAAAGCTTCATCAAATTCCTCAGCAGTATGAACGAATCCACCACCATAACCTCCTAATGTATAGGAAGGTCTAATTACTAAAGGAAATCCTATGTCTTGAGCTGCTTCTTTTCCTTCTAAGAAAGAATTTGCAATTTTAGAAGGAGCAACATTTAAACCTTTCTTAATAACATGTTCTCGGAATGCTTCTCGATTTTCAGCTAATTCGATAGCTTCCAAATCTACTCCGATAAGTTTGATATTATGTTTTTCCCAAAGACCTTGTTTACCTGCCTCAATAGCAAGATTCAAAGCTGTTTGCCCACCCATAGTAGCTAAAACCGCATCAATTTGATTTTCTTGAAGAATTTCATCAAGACTTTCTACTGTTAATGGTTTTAGATAAATATGATCTGCGGTAACTGGGTCAGTCATAATTGTTGCAGGATTAGAATTGATAAGTGAAACTTCAATTCCTTCTTCTCTCAAGGCATGAGATGCTTGAGTTCCTGAATAGTCAAATTCGCAAGCTTGTCCAATAATAATAGGTCCGCTTCCGATAATAAGTACTGATTTTATTGATTTGTCTAGTGGCATGACGATTTACTGTTCTTAATGGATTATGAGAATATCTTTTTTACGAAAAAAAAATGAGCTAGGTTCTTATATCCTATAAAGAATGACATTTTTTTTGAGTAAAAAATGTCATTCTTGGTTTTGGCATGTTGGGCTAATGTTAACCGCTCAAAATCGGCTGCAAAGGTAAGGATAATTGAGGGGAAATAGGAATTTTTGGTTTTATATTTTTTGACTTTAGGTTTTTATTGAGAAAATTCAATATATTTTTAATATGTATACTACAAGATTTACTTATGAAGTTGTTTTTAAATGTCTCAATGACTTAGAAAAACAAATTCATCGACTTATTTCAAATTTACAATTTCCTTAATAACTCTATTCTTATTTTCTATTCTGATAGTATATCGACCTGGTGAAAGTTTAGATAACTTGAATTGTTTATGTATTGTTGTCAAATCTTTAAAAACTTCAGAATGTACCTCTAAACCTTTTTCATCTATAATAGCAAAATCTACATCACTCTTATCCAACACTAACATATTGAAGAGTATATCCTTTCCTTTTGTTTTTATAGTAGGCTTAAATGTATTTACCTCTTGCTCGCTTAAGATTTCCATATCATCAAAAGAAATTATAACAACCTGTTTACGGATAGTTTGATTGTCTTCTAATTCTATTCGATAAGTTCCATTAGGTAAATTAGAAAGGTTATATAATCTCTTGAAATTATCAACTATCGTAATGTACTCTTGATGTAATTCTGCTCCAGCATTATCTAAAATCCTTAAGCTAACTTTATTAAGTGTAGCATTATGAGTAGAGATTGTAAATGTTTTATTTCTTGCATCAAACACTTCTAAGGCAGGTAAAGACCGATTCGCAAAAACAAAGTTTGAAATTAATAACAATACAATTACAAATAAATTGTTTTTTAAGCTTTTAGTGAAATTCATAATTAAGGTATTTTAATTTTAAATAATTATAACACAAAATTATGGGAGGAATAAGGATAAAACTACTTTAGAATTTGCTGTTGTTGATGTTATTTTGACAAGGAATAATTTTAATATTTTAGGAAAGGTAATTGAGTATAAGCAGGAGTTAGTTTTATATGATTTTTTGAAGGGGAAAAAATATTTATTTTTTCCCCTTTATATATTTTTGATTTTTTAAATAAAAAAAGAGGAGACAAGTGTAAACTTGTCTCCTCTTGAAAACAAAACTATATAGAAACAAAAAATCAACTTCGATTTTATAGCAACAAGAAGGAATACGTTTTTTCTAAAAAAATAAAAGAGTGTTATGTGATTTTAAATAGGTATTTGAAAAACGCATTCTTTCTTTAAAGTTGCAATACAAAGGTAAAGTGATGCAACAACCTATACTACGCTGATATTAGCCTATGTTAATGCTAAATTAACCGAATGGTGGTAATCTGTCGAAAATCATGTTAACTTTGCATAGGTTTTGAAGCAACTTCGATATAAAAAATATATTATGAAAGCGACATTTGAAAAAATACCAGCGGTCTTCGGAAGTTCATTCTCTATAAGGAAGTATAATGATCCTAATAGAAACAAGGCTCCTTTTTGGCATTATCACCCTGAAATCGAAATGGTATATATTAAAGGTGGAGGAGGTAAACGACATATCGGAAATCACATGTCATATTTCAATAAAGGAGATTTAATTTTTATTGGATCTAATGTTCCGCACTCTGGTTTTACAGATACATTGACAGGACATGATTGTGAAGTTGTTGTTCAAATGCTTCCTGATTTTTTGGGAAAATCTTTTTTTGGAAAACCAGAGATGCAAGCAATTAATCAATTATTCGAACGCTCAAGATTAGGTTTATCTTTTTATGGAAAAACTAAAGATGAAATCGGAAAGCGATTAGAGGTTTTAAATGAAAAAGATCACTTTGATCGGTTAATAGAATTTTTGTCCATACTTCACGCACTAGCTATATCTGACGAATATGAAATATTAAATGCTTCTGATTTTGGTTTTGAAGTACAAGCTCAAGACAATGAACGGATTCGAGAAATTTATAAATATATCAGAGAAAATTTTCAAGATTCTATTCCTTTAGAAACGGTTGCAAAAATAGCTAGTATGACTGTTCCTGCTTTTTGCCGTTATTTTAAAAAACTATCAGGAAAACCATTTACAAAATTTGTAAATGAATATAGAGTTGTACATGCTTGTAAATTATTATCAGAAGGAGAGTCTAGCATTTCTGAAATTTGCTTTGAAAGTGGTTTTAAAAATGTATCAAACTTTAATAAGTTTTTTAAACAAATCACAACTAAAAGTCCTTCGGAATATCGAAAAGATATTCGAAAGATGGTAGAATAAAAAAAAGCACTCGAAGAAATTAATCAACGAGTGCTTTTACAAACTATCTAATGTCTAACTGTTAATTTTAAGGGTGTTGTTATTTTTAATCCCAATCTTGATTTTCACCAAGATTCACTTTCTGTACATTAATAATTTCATGATTAGATAAATCAGTTCCATCGTAAGTATGTACAAAAGCAATTACTTCTAAATTATTTTTATCATAATTCGAAATATCAATGTTTTCATAAACGTAAGTGTTGTAAGCTCTATCTTGTGTTCTAAGATTAATTTCACCTTCAAATGTATTTCCAAGGTTACTAGTTAAAACTTCCCTTAATACATGGTGATGTTTATAATCAGGATCAGAAGTTCCAGCTTGATTGACTTGAGGAACATTGTCTTCTAGCAAATAAGTAGTAAGTCGAGGCGTACCTGACATGATTTTACTTTGACCTACATAAACAGTAATATTTGCTTTTCCATCATCTAATATTTCGGTTTCTATTTTTAAACCAGTAGTAACAGTTTCTACCATTCGTTCCTC
>JALZVK010000282.1 GCA_023301005.1 Saprospiraceae bacterium
TCGAAGATTAATCTTCGAGCTTTTTTTATGATTTACTAAAATTAAGCTGCTTTATTAGAAGGAGCTGTGGTTTCGCTAAACTTCTTTCCTTCCCATCTTCCTAACCACTCACAATCTTTTCCTAGCTCTAAGTAATTCAGATATGCATAGACTGCATCTTTTTTTTCTGCTCTACTCATGGTAATATTTTGTTGTCCAGTACGGATGTTGAAATACCATTTTCCAACACCTAAAGTAAAATGCTTTTTCACTTAAATATATTTTATATTAAAAAAAAATATTAGGCAATCAACCTCGGTTGATATTTTTAGAGGCTTATCACTTCAGCACTAATATTATATTGTTTAACCATTTTGTCAACATACGCTTTGTGCCCTTTTGGCGCAAGCAAGTATAATTTGCCAGATTTGATACTAGCCATAGTACTAAGTAATTTGTACTTAGAAACTTGATTGGCATTCTCTTCTGTTTTTAATGCAATTTCTACATAACATTTTCCACCTCGACGTGAACCTGAAATATCAGGAACATACGCATCAGAAGAATCTTTACGAGTAAAACCCGCAGGAGTCTCGTATTCATCGGTATTGGCTCTAAGATTGGAAAACCCATTTTTTTTCGCCCAATGGAGCGCCTTTTCGTACAATTCGGTATTCTTCATAATTTATATAGATAGTTTTCGCAATTTTTTATAAAATTCTATTTACAATTTTAATTTTGGAAAACCTATTAAAAGTTTTGTTTTTTGGAATAATGTTAGGAACAAGAGTGCAAAAATAAGATTTTTGATGGATTTTAATAGAATTCCTGTGCGTTAATAAAACGTTTATATTATGTAAATAGTTTATAGCGGTCATTTTTATCTATATTTTTGATATGCTAACAAATTATAAAACCGAAACTACCGCTAAATTTTTACGTCATAAAGTATATCAATCGTAGATTGACTGATTTTCTAGGTTTAAAATCAAAGAACGATTATTTACAAAAATAAAAACGATGCAAACCATTATTGATTCCATTCTTAGTTTTCAAGGTACATTCTTTACGCTATTGACATTTGTCATTATTTATTATGCAGTCAAAGCATTAGTAGATCGCCAAGCAAAAGGTAAGTCAGATTGGGGAATTATTCGCTCGATGATATTTTTCAGTATTTTTATGATAGGAGGTATTGCTGTGATTCTTGCGCTACCGATGAGTAATGATATGAGGAGTCAAATTACGAGTTTGATGGGAATTGTTATTTCAGCAGTATTGGCGTTGAGTTCTGCTACTTTTATTGGAAATGGATTGGCAGGGATAATGTTGCGGACTATCAACAGTTTTAAACCTGGAGACTTTATTCAAGTAGAAGGACATTTTGGAAGGATTACAGAGCGAGGTCTTTTTCATACAGAGATACAAACTGAGAATCGAGATTTGACAACATTACCTAATATGTTTCTTACGATGAATCCAGTAAAAGTAACTCGACCTTCAGGTACTTTTATTTCGGGAATCTGTTCTTTAGGTTATGATGTCAATAGAAATAAAATTGAAAAAGCATTGTTAGATGCTGCGGAACGTGCTGGATTGAAAGATGCTTTTGTAAGAATTATGGAGTTGGGAGATTTTTCGGTTGTATATAAGGTAACTGGAATGGTGGAAGAAATTAAAACAGTATTGAGTGCTCAATCTCGATTAAATGCAATGTTGTTGGATGCCCTTCATGATGCTGATATCGAAATCGTTTCGCCTAGTTTTATGAATCAACGACAAGTGGGAGAAGCTATTTTTATTCCTAAAAAAGCGGAGAAGCATGAGGAAGTCGTACGTGATAAATCAGATAACCCTGAGAGTAAGATTTTTGATAAAGCTGAGGAGGCAGAGTCTATCGAAAAACGAAAAGATAGTTTGGCAGATATAGAAAAGAAAATTAAAACTTTAAATGAAGAATTAAAAGCAGCTACAGAAGAGCCTGTTCAAACTGACTTGAAAAAACGTATCGAAAAGTGGACGACGGTTAGAGATAAAATGGTCGAAAAAATTGATACTAAAATAGAAGAAATTAATACTAAGAAATAAGAGTATATTTAAATGAATTACCAATCTAAAAGTATAAGAACATTTATTGGCGCAAAAAATTATAAAGAGTCAAGAGCCTTTTATCGAGCATTAGATTTTGAAGAAATAGAACTTTCAGATAAAATGTGTGTATTTAACGTAAACGACCAATTGAGTTTTTATCTACAAGATTATTATGTGGAAGATTGGATAAATAATTCAATGGTTTTTTTAGAAGTAGATGATGTGGAATCTTGTTGGTCAGATTTAAATAAAAGAGGATTGCATCATCAATATAAACAGGTAAGATTATCAGATATAAAAACGCTCGATTGGGGGAGAGAATGTTTTTTACATGATCCATCAGGAGTTCTATGGCATTTCGGTCAATTTAACTAAAAAAAATACTTCTTTTTTTAGTTAAGGGAGTAGGAAATAAATAATCTACCCCCTTGAAGGATTCTTTTTCAATATGACTTCATAAAAAAATGAGTCCGTAC
>JALZVK010000283.1 GCA_023301005.1 Saprospiraceae bacterium
TTCTTTTTCATAGGTATAAATGATTGATAATCAATATCTTGTAAATATAGATTTTAAACATCAAAATTCAAACCAGAGTGGGTTTAGCTACTAAAACCAAATATTAGAACATGTTGGAAAATTAAATTTAGTTATGAAACTCAATAAACATTAGTTATATTTATTCAACAACAAACTTATCCTTCTATTTTATCTGGATAAAAAATATAATGCATAAGCCTCTTTACTCTATATTTCTTTTCTGCTTATCTATTATAATGTTTTCTAAATCTCATGCATATTTAATATTTAAAAACAATAGAATTGCGGTTACCCGCAATTCCTCCCCTTTACTTAATATGAAAAATATACTATCAATTTTATTCGTTTTTCAACTCTTCAATATACATAGTCAAACCTTTGACTATCAATATGATAACAATGATAATAATGGAGGTCATGAAACTTTTAGTGATGTAATAGTATTGGACTCAGGATATTTATTGGTGGGTTCCGATTTTCCTATAAACGAAGGTATAGAAAAATCCTTCATAGTGAATATAAATGATGAAGGGTTCATAAACTGGAGCTATTCTCTATCAAGAGATAGCAGTATAGGAAGTGAAATCCACAATGCTTTCAAATATGATGAGAACTATAGTATAATCCAAGGGATAATTCTTTATGAAGATACATCTTCTACATTTCCACAAAAAGATTTTTTTCTTACAAAAATTAATCATTACACAGGAGATACGCTGTGGACAAAACTTTATGGTTCTGACTCATTAGTTGAAAGTTCCACTCGAACAATAAAAACCTTAGATGGTGGTTTTGCAATGACAGGTATATGGATAGATGGAAATAACCCAACATGGGTGAATACCATTTTAATAAAAACGGATAGCCTTGCCAACCAAGAATACATCAATGAATATACAGATATCAATAACCCTACTTATGATTTCTTAGGTCGAAGTCTAGTACAAACACCCGATAGTGGATTTTTACTGCTAGCTGAAGTAAGAATCCCTAGTTGGCTAGATCAAATTGGAATAATAAAAACAGATAAATATGGTAATCAAGAATGGGTAAAATATATTCCAGCACAAGGGAATGAAAAATTTAATATAGGATTAGATATAATAACTACAGATGATGGTGGATATCTTACAGGAGGTGCAAAACATTTTAACCTGACTCTTGATACAATGAGATATGCTGTACATAAGATATCGAGTGATGGAGAAGTTACTTGGATAAAAACTTATGGTGGAAATGCTCAAGCAGCATTTACTAAAATGATAAAATCACAAGACGGAAGTGGTTGTATATTAGTAGGATTAGAACATACATCTAATACAGTTACTCCACGAGTAAGTTGGGGTGTCATCGCTAAGATTGATAATGATGGTTGTATGCAATGGATACGAAATTACCAATCTGCACAAGATGATGTTCAGAGTGGAAAACTTAATAATATAAAAGCAACTCCTGATGGTGGTTACATCGCAGTAGGCACAGGACGTAGAGACGATTCCACTTTCCAAAATGGTTGGGCTATCAAAACAGATGAGTGGGGCTGTGTCGTTCCAGGATGTCAATATATTGTTACATCGGACTGTGATGGAACTACGCCGATAGAGGAAGTGGTACAAGAGGAAGTGGAGATTAAGGTTTTCCCTAATCCTACTAATGGGCGAGTTGTGTTAAAGTCTAATCATCAAAATATTGTTGAAGTAAAAGTGTACAACACTTCAGGACAACTACTACATTTTGAATCTATAAGAAATACCGAAGCAGAGCTTAATCTAGAAGAAATGATTAGTGGGATTTATATCTTACAAATAAGATTAGAAGAAGGGTTGGTTTGGGAAAAGCTAGTAAAGCAATAAATTGTGATTTGGGAGAATATTTTTCCCTATTTTCGCAACTAAGGAATGCGAACTAAATAGATTCAGAATTCTCGCTATTTCTTTTATCCTTATTTTTTCACTTTGAAATCAATCATTTATCCAGATAAACTCATGCTTTCAAAGTAACCTGCCTGCCGAACAGGCAGGAAACTAAGAACAAAATAAACTACCGAAAAATCTGAATTTATTTAATTCGCATTCCTATGCCTTTCGAAATCAACAATGTACGAGCACTTCAAATATTTCAGATACTGCGGCAAGGCGCTGCAATACTGATTAGTATTCTTTTGGCAAAAAGTGCATTGTCAACTGACGACATTGGTGTTTTTGAAATGTTAGTTTTTATAGGAACTACTGTTAGCTTTTTTTGGATAGCAGGATTGAATCAAGGGATGCTTCCTTTTTTTCCAAAATTAAAAACAGAAGAGCAAAGTCAATTTATCTTTAACTCTTTTCTACTTTTTTGTGGTCTTTCCATTTTTGTATTTGTATTGTTATATTTTTTTGAAACACACATTACACAAGTTCTTGTTGGTCAATCTTCACTCCCCTATTATCAATGGTATTGCATTTATCTTTTGTTTTTTATGCCTTCCTTTTTGATAGATTATTTTTACTTGGTTAAGAATCGTCCTTATCGGATTATACAATTTGGAGTTACTGTTTTTACACTTCAAATATTGGTTGTTGTTGTACCTATCTTTTTGGGTTGGGGATTACTATGGAGTATTTATGGATTAGTGGCACTTGGAGTTTTTAGATTTTTATGGTTAGTGATATTGGTTTTTTCTTTTGGGAAATTTCAAATGAACCGTGATTTGATGCAGTCTTATTGGGTACTTTCATTTCCTTTGATATTATATACTTTGTTGTCGGGATTCCCAACAGTATTTGATAGTTGGGTCGTTGGATGGTTTTATAACAATACTTCTACATTTGCTATTTTTAGATATGGAGCTAGGGAATTGCCTTTGGCAATTGCGTTGGCAAATGCTTTAAGTTCCGCAATGATTCCTGAATTAGTTAAGAATGCTTCTTCCGCACTTCCCTTGCTGCGCCAACGAACATTAAAATTATATCATGCTATATTTCCGCTTTCTATTATTTTGATGTTGACGAGTTGGTGGTGGTTTCCGAGGGTTTTTAATGAAGCGTTTATAGAAAGTGCTGCTATATTTAATGTCTTTTTATTAGTCGTAATCAGTCGGCTTATTTTTCCTCAAACTATTTTAATTGCTTTGGGAAAAACAAAAATGGTTTTATACATTTCTATTCTTGAAACACTTTTAAATATTGTTTTAAGTATTTGGTTAGTGCAGATATTTGGATTGGTCGGTATCGCATTTGGTACTGTGATTGCTTATCTTTTTGAAAAAATAATGATAGGTATTTATCTTTATTCTAAACATAATATTCCTTTCCAACAATATACTCCCGTAACTTGGTTTATGGTGTATAGTGTGGTTTTGGTGGGTGCTTATTTTATTTCATAATTACTAATACATGTTACGCACAATATGTAAATCTTCTAACTTAACTTTTTTTCTTGATAAAAAAGTTGAGTCAGAAGGCTTTAAATGTTTGCATAACATCAGCCATAATATCTAATCCTTAATTTCCTTAAAAAATAATCCTCACATATAGTGACTTTTACTTATATCTATTCGTCTCATTAAGAACTATTTTGTCCAAAATATATATTTATGAAACATTACTATGTCAAATTCTCAAATCAATTCCTTTAAACAATTAGAAGCAGAAAAAATTAAATCCTTTGCTATAGATGAAATTTTAGATTTAGAAAAAATTTGGAATAATCTAGGAAATCATAAAGGTGACACAAGCGACAACGACAACACAGACGACGACAACGACGACTACACAAAAAGCTACGATGACACAAATGACTCTGATGATTTAAATAATTCTGACGCTCCCTCCGAATCTCCATTTCAAATTTAAATTATCATAAAAAAAGCCATCTCGAATGAGATGGCTTTTTTTTATAATCTTTATTTTTAAAAACTTTAAGCCAATCCTCTCAACACTAATCCAAATATCGTATCGATAATTATATCGCATAAAGCATTTCTAAAATTATGCAATCTAATTATAGCTAATCCTGATTGTTCCAATTTGCTCATCTTAGCAGACGCAATATGACTTTGAACCAAGTACTCAAAATCTCGAGTCGTCAATTCTCCTCTTTCTAACATTCGAGTCCATCGACGCAAATCTTTTTTCATATCACGAATCATTTTTTCAGCATCTCTCTTCGCTTTCTTTCTATATTTACGAACTGTCAATCTAGTCAAATCATCTACATTGTTATGAAGATCTTTCATTATTTTTTTAAAGCGAGGTGAATCTAATTCTCCAACTTTTATTTTTGAAGCGGACTCAGATGTAGTTGGTTTCGCTTTTGGTTTAGGACTAGTTTTAGGTTTTGCCTTTGACTTAGAACTCGCCTTAGGTTTAGCTTCTGGTTTTGCCTTTGGTTTTGGAGTAGTCTTAGGTTTTGCTTTTGACAAAGTCGTTTTAGGAGTAGAAGTTGGCTTCGCTAATTCTTTGGCTTGTTTCATCCAAGTAGAAGGATCATGCATTTTGAATCGAGGTCCAGCTTCAACGAGAATTGCATTTAAAGTTGTTTTTTTAGCAGTAGCTAAATCCTTAAAAGTATTAATTCCTTTAGCATTTAATAAGCCTTGAATTTTAGGGCCGATACCTTTAATCTTTGTAAGATTATCTTTAGTAGATTTTAATTTTGCCATTTGTAAATTGTTTATTGGTTAATTAGAGATAAGTCTGTTATAAAAAAAGTTAATTGATTAATTTAAAAAACTAACCAATTAACTTTTAAGAAATAGATTTTTTTTTGAATCGTCCGTCAACCGTTTACCGACAACCGAATAAACTCTATTATGCTTTCTTTTTCTTATTTTCTAAATTGATAATTTTATCAAAATTTTTCGTAACTACTTTCGCAGCTTCTTTAATAAATGGACCTTCAAGCTTTCCATCAGTCTCCCAACGATTTAAAAATCCACCTAATAACTTTTGATTTGGATCCATCATCGTTTCCAACATCTTAACTGTTTTGATATTTTTTTCTCCTTTGTCTCTTTCGTAACTAATTAAATCATTCATTCTATTTTTTAAATTCATTACATCATCAGAAACAGAAGTAAAATTTTTCCCACCTCTTTTCATCAAACTTAAAACATCAGCTTTTAGACTCATGTTTTGTTCCAATGAATATAAGTCTTGTGGAACCATACCTCCACTACAACTCTGCAAGCTGAAACTTAGAGGAAGAAGAGCGAAGATGAATAAAAATAAAAGATTTCTTGTTGACCCAAATATGGTGTTATTCATAATAATTAAGTTTTAAAAATTAAATAAAAGTAATATGTAAATGTAAATAAAAGTAATCGTTTTTTTATGTGTATAGGTGTATGAGTGTATAGGTGTTTATGTTGACGAATTATCTTGTTTCGCTTTCTCAATCAACTACCACTTACTGACTACTAAAAGTCATCTAATTTGAAATTTTGAAAAAGGGAAATAGGGAAGACAGATTTACGATTTGAGAAGTATTAACGAATCGTCATATTCAAATATATTCGACAACCTATACACTTATACACTTATACACCTAAACACTCATACACTCATACACCTAAACACATTTACCCACCCTCATGCGCCAATCGCCTCATCTCCTCAGATTTTTCTTCTCCTAAATAACGATCTATTATATGGTGAATGATATACAAAGTCGGAGTTAATAACAATGCTATTACAAATTTATAAATAAAATTAACCGTTCCTATCGCTAAGACTAAAACTAAACTCCAATTTGCTCCAATATAAAAAGCAATCAACAACACAACAAAGCTATCTACAAGTTGAGATACAATTGTCGAACCTGTTGCTCTTAGCCATAATTTCTTTTCACCTGTCTGTTCTTTGATTTTATGAAAAGTATAAACGTCCACCAATTGCCCTACCAAAAATGCAACGATAGAACCAATTATAATCCACAATCCTTGACCGAACACTAATCGAAATGCATAATTATAATCTCCTACTTTAGTTAGTACTTCTTGCTCTTCTATTTCAGTTAATTCAGGATCAATATGCGACAGCGGCCAAAATCCCGCAGGTTCTAAACCTATCGCCCAATAGACCATCACAAATGCATAAGCAATTAATCCAATCGCTAAATAGGAAAGCATCTTCACGCCTTTCATTCCAAAATATTCATTTATAATATCAGTCATAATAAATACTACTGGCCATAACAATGTTCCTGCGGTCAATGAAAATGCTAAATTTTTCTCTCCAAATAATTCCATACTAACAGGCTCGAATCCTAATGTTTTTTCTAAAGAAAAAATCTTTACGCCTATAAATTCTGCAATAATTGCATTGGTTATAAAAAACCCTCCGAGTACTATAAATAATCGAGTGCCTTTATCTGATAATATATTTTTCATATTTGTATTTTGGGTTTTCAGTAAAAGAGTATATTTGTTTGTAAAAAAAGTAATCATCAAATATAAAATAATTACTTTCGTTTTTAGAAAAAAAAGCAAAACTAAAACTATATGAATCTTCCCTCATTTTTCAAACTTCTTGTTACAAGTATATTGTTATTCTTCAATCTTATAACAATACATTCCCAAAATAATGATAGTAGAATAAATTTAAAAGATTCTACTCAAACTCATATTCTTTTATTAAAAAATGGAAAAAGATTACATGGTAAAATCATTTCCATTCAAAATGAAAATGTTCTTTTTTTTTCAAAAAGAAAAAAAGTGGAATCCACTTTTAAACTTTCTGAAATTAAAAAAATCAAAGTAGAAAATGATAGCAATCATAGTAGAAAAAAATATGATCAACCTCTTCCTTATTCTAGCTATCTCTTCTTCACCAATACCGCTTTTTCACTTCGCAATGGAGAAAAAAATTATCGAACATTTATGGGTGCTTCCATTCTACGAACAAGAGGATTAGGTACTGGAATAGAATTTAGTTTAGGTTATAGTTTACCATTCATGCTCAATGCTTCTTTAAAGTTCTCTGGACCTATAGGCAAAAAATCACGACTAGCTTTTAAGACTACCTATCTAAGTTCTCCTCTTTTCCTAATTGATTCTGAAGAATCTACTTTTATTTTTTCAAATACGTTAGTCTCTACTTTTGGCAATCATGATCGTTTTTTAAATATTGGTTTGACTAATCAATGGTTTAAAGCAGGAGATTTCTTTTTTAGAACTGAAAGCAAAGTATTTAATACACTTTCGGTAGGTGGTGGAATTAGGATAGCTGAAAGATGGCAATTTATTATTGAAGAAAGAGCGGTAGGAAGTATAGATGGATTGGTTTATTTTGATTTAATTCCCTCATTTGGATTTAATTATTCGACTGATAAATTTAAACTCTCATTTGGATTTCATTCTGTTGATCAAATAGGATTTAATCATTTCCCTATTTTGGATTTTAATGAAGATGATATAATCAGTTTCTTTCCGAATTTTTTGAACAACATTCCCTTCTTCTCTTATACCAAGTCTTTTTAAAATCCAGCTATGAAAAAATTACATAACAATACAATTACATTTCTTATCACTCTCTTTGTTTCTACTTTTTTAAATGCTCAAACATTTGAAGGAGATATTAAAATAAATGATTCTGATCAAAATCATACTTTAGTTTTTAAAGATGGAAAAAGTCTAGATGGAAAAATAATTTCTATTGAAGATACTCAAGTTAAATTTATAAAATTAGAATATACTCAAGTTTTACTTTTTGAATTATATGAAATCAAAAAGATAATGATTTTAAAAAATATTGAAACTGAGTTAAAAGAATTAGTAACCAACGAAAACATACCAATATCTAATAATCGATTATTTTTTACAGAAACTGGATTCGCATTAAAACGTGGTCAAACTGAATATTATACCAATTATGGATTGGTGCATATGATAGATTATGGTATGACTAATAATACAACTTTTGGAATTGGTTTTAGCAATTCTGGGTATTTAATTTTACATGGAAAAATGAATTATGGTTCGGGACGTATTAAGAAAAAATTTCGTGGAGGCTTTGATTTTCAGATTGCAGGGAAACCTCAAAAACTTTTTAATCCATTTGAAAATAAAGAGCAATGGGGATGGAATGGATTTTCAAAACTTTCCACTTATATATCTTATGGCAATTCCCAAAGGATGGTACATGTAGGTTTTAGTGTTTTTACAATTTTTGAACCTTTTGAAGATTTTAGCATTTTGTCACCTTTTGATAATGAAGGAATTATAAGTTTTAATTGTGGAGGAGTTGTAAGAGTTGCACCTAAATGGAATTTCGTTTATGAAAATACATTTGGTGCATTTGAAGGTAGAAACGTTTTTCTATTTGGATTTTTTTCAGGTATAGGAGTTAATTGGTTTAATGAAAAAAATTCATTGAAGGTTGCTTTAAATCGTTCTCCTAATTTTCGTTTTTTAAATTTCCCAGTAGACGATTTAAATTCTATTAATAGTCTTCCTTTTGTTTCTTACTCTCGCTTTTTTTGATTTGGGAGATGAGACCGTTTTACTGAGGGAAGAGAGAAAGGCATTAAATCAATCAACGATATTTTCTTTATTTGTAAAAGTTGCCTCTCTGTTCTCTGTTCTCTGTTCTCGCTTCCCTTCTCTAATATTACATCTAATTATCCTTTGGTATTCTTTTTGTCTATCGTTTAGAAAAAAATATACCATGAGATTAATAACTACTTTAACGCTAGCCACAATTTTCCTTATTTTAACTTCATGTCAAAAAGAAGAGATTCAACCGACTACACCTGAAGTTACTCAACAAAATCCACCTAACACTCAAGATACCACTTCTACTACAGGCAGTACGACAACTGATCCTGATAGCACTACTACCAATACTAATAATGAAATTTCAGTTTTAGAATTTATCAAAAATGAAAATGACTTTAGTCTTTTTTATGATGCACTTTCTAGAACTGGTTATAAAAATGAAATCGCAGGCGATGGTCCTTACACTATTTTTGTACCTGACAATCAAGCATTCCAAAATTTTCTAGATGTTAATAATTGGGATTCTTTAGATGATATTTCACCAAGCGTTTTAGCGTTGGTTGTACAATTTCATATTTCTAATTCGGAAGTAACTATTGGTAATTTGACAGTTGGAACTTTCGTTACTTCGATTTTTAATAATAAAGAACTTTTTATAAATATGGATAATACGGATGCGCCGTTTGTTGTACTAGGTTTGACTCAAGCTAATATCATAGAGAGTGACTTGATACAAACAAATGGAATTATTCACAGAATTGATGGCGTGTTATCTTTGTAAGATTTTTATTTAAAATTTATAAAATGAATAATCCCGAATTTTCGATTTCGAAAATTCGGGATTATTTTTTTTTGTAAATGATTAGATGATTTTTAAGTAATAATATTTTCATATTTCAGTTCATAGCACCGTCTTTTAAGACGGTGAGTTCGGAAATAAAATTTGGCTTTAGTCATACATAAGATTTGATGTATGGCTAAAGCCTCCTTCTCTTTTAATTTATTCCCCATGTTAAAACATGGGGCTATGATCTCAATAGAACTTAAAATACTTACTATTGCAATTAGTATATTTAATAGTTGGCTTCTTCTTATTTATTAAAAATAACAATGAGCGAAGCGAAACCATATAACAATAAACCCCAACTATTTAATTTTTATCGACTCACCGATTTTTTATATCTAAGTATTTATTAATTATTCCTAATATTTCTGCATTTTTGCATAAGCTTGTAAAAGATACATAATCATAATAGCGACAAGTCGCAATTAATAATTGCCTTCTTACTTGCTATTTTTTCAATAAACTTATAAACAAAAAAAAATGCTTAAACTCTTAAAACTCTCCACTTTATTATTCTTTGTATTTGGAATGTTTAGTTGTTCATCAGATTCTGATCGAGATGTCAATGTCAATATTAATGTTGCTGACAATGCACCTTCTGCAGCAGAAGGATTTAACTTAGAACAATTTCATAAACTCTTAATTGAAGAAGGTGATAGTGAGGAACAATGGGACGCACAATTTCTTTCTGATTTGGTAAATCGAGAAGACATTAATAATCTTGATTTGAATCAAAACGGAATCATTGATACTATCTTAGTTGAACCATTTGATGGTGGTGATAGTAAAGGATTTGAATTATATACTAAAGTTATTAATCGTCAAGGAATGGATAATGACGAGGAACAATCAATAGCAACTATTACGGTTACTAAGGAAGGTGAGACTGGTAGTCTGACGGTAAGTGGGAACGAACAAGTGTATGGAAACCAACATCATTATCATAGTAGTGGACTTAGTAATTTCTTTTTGATGTATTGGTTGATGTCTCCACGTATGATGTATGGAGGAGCTTACCGAGGAAGTTATCGCTCTGATTATGGACGAAGAAATCCTTCAAGTACTTCTGCTTATAAAGGTAAAATGGATGCAAGAAATACCAATCATAAAGGGACTAAAGCGCCTTCTGCTACTCGACCTACATCAGTTGCAAAAACTGCAGCGAAACAAAGAACTGCTGCCACAGGTGTCAAATCTAAATTAAATAATCCTACTGCTTCTCAAAGATCTTTCCGTGCTCAAACTCAAGCAAAGTCTAGATCAGCTTCTGGTTTTAGAAAAAAATCAACTGGAACTCGTTCTAATTCTTCAAGCGGTAGAACTAGAAGTAGAGGTGGTAAATAAGATTTAGACTTATTACTATTTTAAGATTTTTAAAAAAACAGTACGACCTCTCTGAGGTCAGAAACATTGATTTATTTTTTTGCTAACATACTTTGACCACGCTGTGGTCATTCATAATTATTCGATGACCACAGCGTGGTCAAAGTATGTTAGATTTTAAATAAAAAATAAATTCCGACCTCAGAGAGGTCGTACTGTTTTTTTTAAAATCTTAAAATAGCATTAAAGTTCATTAGACTTATTACTCTAAAAAAGTACGTACACCCGTTAGCCGTCAACCGTTTACCGTCAACCGAAAAAACCTTATACAACAAAACAAAATTTGTTATTCGTAATTAATAAAGATGAAAGAACAAAAAAATAATATAGGTCAAGCGACTCCCGAAAAATGGATCTTGACTGAAGAGCAACGATTGAATTATCAGGCTTTATATATTTTGTATTTGATAACAGAGGAGAAAGTTTTGTTTCCAAATTTCTTAACTGGAAATTTAAAATTTGCGCAAGAGTCAATTGATTTTTTAGAAAGTAAAAAATTGATTGTTCAAAAAGAAGAAGTAACTGAAGGGAAAAAAATGTTTGGTGTTGCACTAGAAAAATCTGATACCAATTGGATATATGAAGCAACTACTGAAGCTCGAAATATAGTTGCACTTCATAGAAAAAAGTATCGAGAGTTTTTGACATTTTATGATGTGTATGCGCATGTTGATCCTGAAGCTGGAGAATTTGCTTTTCGTAAAATCAAAAAGATTTTATTGCAAGAAGGTGGAACGGAAGCATGGGCAAAATATAAAAACAAAGAACGTTGGGTCGACTATCGGATACCTGTTACTGTCTATAAAGGATTTGATCCAAGAGAGTTTATTTTCTTTTCATTTATGGAAGAAGGTAGATTTATTCCTACTGAAAAAGATACTGAACATGATTGGGCTAAAAATTTGTTTATGGGTGATCTTTGGGAAGAATTGGATAAGGTCATGAATTCCGCTCCACGATGGGAAGATCAAGGTGATGAAGAAAATCCTGCTACTGAAATTATGGAGACTATCATCATCGAAGGAGCGAATGTGCTAAAAGAACAAAGAAAGAAAATTAAAAAATTCATCAAAAAGCAAGATGATATTATTGGTCTTGAAGAAGAGTTAGAATTGGTAAAAGCTAAACAAGATGCTGCTGCTGAAGATGATGATAATTATTATGATGAATATTATAACGATCCAGTTTATTATCATGGATCATATTATTATACGCCTCTAGCAGATCCATTATTTTGGGTAACTGCTGCTATTATTATTTGATAGAACAAATGATTATAAAAGATATTTCATATAAAAAATTACAACTTGCAGTATTGGAGGGAGAGGTTGATCTTTCTCATTTGAATATATTCAAAGAAACTTATAACAATATACTTACATTTGGAATAAAAATCCATTCAGGTATTATTGGTACAAGTCATTTTGTTCAAATTCAAAAAAATGATGGTAGTGTTTTTACTGAAATATTTGCTTGTGATGTATTGGAAAAAAACGAAGCACAATCACTTTGCTTTTTACCTATCAAAAAAATCAATGCTCCTATCAATATAGAATCTCATCTTTCTTATTCTTTTTCTTACCATCAAAAAAGCTATATCGAATCAGTTAATGATATTACGACTTGGGCAAAAGATGAGCAAGAAAATCAACCGCTTGTTTTTCTAGAATATCATTTTAATGTAGCTAATCCTGACTGTCCTTCTTCTCGAACTATCCTTGCTATTACTACAATTCCTGATGGAATTGAAATCAATACTGTACATGAGTATCAAGAAGAAGATGCGATTATATTTAGTAAAAGTTCAATGATATTTTAATGAATTGGGGAAACAATAACAATAATAGAATCGGTTTATTTTTAACTTCCTTCAGCCTTATATGTAGTGGCTTATGTTGTATTGTCGATGAATATATTTTAGCTCAACTGAGTTCTAATATTTTAGGAAATCCAGCTCAACAATGGCCATTGGTGATTGGACTCATGTTATTTGCAACTGGAGTCGGTGCATGGTTAGCGCAATTTGTAAAAGAAGAAAATACACTCCAAGCATTTATTACTATTGAATTATTGCTTTCCTTTTTAGGAGGATATTCGCCTTTGATAATTATGGGCGCGTATGCTTATGCCTTCCTTCATTTCAAATTAATTTTCTATTGTATTTCTTTTGTAATCGGATTGTTAATTGGTTTTGAACAACCATTAATTGCTACCATTAATAAAAAATTTGTTGGCTTCCGAAGTAATATTTCGATGACGATTAGTTTGGATGTTTTGGGTGCAGCGATTGGAACTTTTATTTGGATAAAATTTCTAATTGGAAAAGTAGAGATTTATCATGCTGCATTTATGGTGACGATTCTTAATTTGAGCGTAGCTCTTTTTACTTACTTTTTTTTAATAAACAATACTCCTACGGGAAATCTAAATAAAAGTAAATCTCTAATTTGGATTGGATTGGCAAGTCTTTTAGGATTAGGTGGAATGTATTTTTCTGGAAATTTTGCAGACATCGCCGAACAACAATTATACACAGGTCAAATCATTCATAAAGAATCTACGCCCTACCAAAGAATCGTTATGACCAAACATGCAAAGACTGGTGACGTGATGATGTTTCTTAATGGAGGTTTGCAATTTTGTAGTAAAGATGAAAATCGCTATCACGAAAATTTAGTTCATCCCGCTATGAAATATCGTTCCATTACCAATATTGAAAAAGCACCTATTGATATTTTAGTACTTGGAGGAGGAGATGGTATGGCAGTTCGGGAAGTTCGAAAATATAAAAACATCAATAGTATTACTCTAGTTGATCTTGATCCTGCTGTGGTGAATTTAGCAACTAAAAATCCAATCTTAACTGAACTCAATGACTCTTCATTAATTGGCGATGACATCAAAGTTTTAAATCCTAAACTTCCTCCTTCTCAAATAGAAGAAGCGATTTCAATGCCTCTAGAGCAAAAAGATGGAAATGGAAATAGCTTGTTATACATTATGGATTCGGTCAGTATCTTACATGAGGATGCTTATACTTTTGTAGAAGATGTAGTTGGTTTAGGAAAAAAATATGATGTGATTTTTATTGATTTTCCAGATCCTAGAAATGAATCATTAGGGAAATTATATTCTAAATATTTCTTTAGTCGTGTTAATCTATTATTGAAAGGAGGAGGTTTTGTTGCCATCCAATCGAGTAGTCCTGTTCATGCGAATCATGCTTATTTATGTATTGGAAAAACGATGACTGCTGCTGGTTTTGATGTATTACCTTATCATGATAATATTCCAAGTTTTAATGAATGGGGCTGGTATTTAGCAACTCGACAAGAGGAAAGATTGAATCTTCATCACATTGCGGAGAAGTTATATCCATTGAATGAATTTGATGTGGAGACTTCTTATTTAACTCCAAAAAAATTTTTCTCTAATACTATTTTTGGAAAAGATATTATGCTAAATGCTGAAGAGATTGAGATTAGTACTTTGAGCAATCCGAAGGTGTATCATTATTATGTGCATTATGGGTGGAAGGTGCAGTAGGTGTTTTATTATTATATGGTTTCGCTTCGCTTATGGTTATTTAAAAATCTTGAAAATTATTCGACAACCATAGCGAAGCGAAACCATATAACATCATAACAATACTCTTACAAGATTTTCAAATATTCAATCAAAGCCGTTCTTTCACTATCCTCTAAAGAATCTCCATAAGTATGTCCTTGATTACTATAGCCCGGTAATGTCGTATCATAAATAGTATTACTACCTCCTGCATCTCTAACCGTATAATTCCATCCTATTTTTTGATAATCCAAATCGCTATCATCAAAAGTACGTTCCCAATAAGTAGGTCGTTGGCTACTATTCAAAAGATCTTCCAATGTAGGAACTGAACCATTATGTAAGTAAGGTGCAGTTGCCCAAATGCCATCAAGCGGTTGAGCAATATAACCATCTTCAGGTTGAATGATTGCGGGGAAAGGGTTAGTCGAAAACCAACTCATATTATACCAATCTACAAAATCAGTATAACCATCTTGATAAGTCTGTGCAACTAATGGATCTGTTCCGACCGCATTAGTAGGAATCAATAAGTTGGGATAACTTTCATTTGCTCCATATTGACCATGACAGTTTTGGCATTTTCTTTCAAAAATTGCAGCACCTTCATCTGCCAAATTCATATCAATATTTTCAGGATACTCAGGTGCTTCGATACTCATGATATATGCCAATACATCATTAAAGTTATTATCTACTTCTCGCGCTTCCGTAGAATCTACAACTGTCAATAAATTAGATGCCATCATAAACCTTGCAAAATCTTGTCGCCCTACTCCATTATAAAACATGGCGTTTTTCTTTTTTAATAACCAAAAAGCTGGGACATCAGTCGGAACGACTGCCTCAGGTATTGGCAACAATGGAACATCTGTCCAAACCAAATCTGTAGGATTTCTATGAGCAGCTAAAACTGCTGCTAATTTATCTGCTGGATTAACACCTATAACTTCAGTAATTAAATGCTCTCCAATGACAGATGTTACTTTTATAAAATCTTCAGAGGCTTCTTGCTCAGGAGATCCATTTCCATAGAATTGATTAATTGCTGCACCTACTAATTGTATTCCACTCCCTTGATTGACTGTAAAATCATACATAGAATTTCCCAATCCAACAACGAGTTCGTTATTGATTTTCTGAGCATGACATTGTAAGCAATTAGGAGCGACAATTCTAACTCCATTAGATGCATTGGTTGCAGTATATTGATAATTGATATTTGCGTTATCCCCAGTTCTTCCTAATTCATTATTAGAATCACTTCCAAAAAAGGTAGTAAAAATATCTCTGGGAATTCCACTTTTGATATAATCGCCTGCGACTAAATAATCATAACCTGCAACAGCATCTCCACTACGCTGGTCGTAAGCGGGAATTGTTATTGCACCTGCTGGAATTGGTTCGACAGGAATTACTTTATCTTTTCTACATGAGATATTGAATAGTATTATTCCGCATATAAAAAATGAAAAAATTGAGATTTTTGAATGGGTGAAAATTTTCATAATTAATGATTTTATCCTTTTACGTATTTTTATTGTTATGGAAAATTGTCAGAGAACTTTAATTTTATTTTTATGGATTTTGTAAATTTAACGAATTAAAATAAGAGTAGAAGTACTGTATTAAACTACCCAGTGATGAGCATTACAATTGTAATAAAAAACAACATAATTAACACAATACCTATAAGTAACCATTGAGATAGGTTAAATCCATATTTTTCTCTTGCATCAAATTCATCAGACGATTTCATTGCCAAATTCAACACCTTCAAAGGTTGCATAAAACAAATGATACTTAAAGAACTATAAATCCATATCGGGCTAGGTGCTATTGCTAAAAAAAAAACTGAATAAATACAACCCAAATAAGCCTTCACTTGAATATGATTTATTCACACCATTACCTCTTGCATAGTTTTTTATTTTTTTTAATAAAAAAAAGAAAAAAAATATGAAAAAGATAGCTCTTACTTCAGGTATAATATTTAAGTTTTCTCTCTGCTTAAAAAACTTCCAAGTCTTATACTGCCACCATATCGAATATAGCCCAAATGTTAGAAAATATAAAACGGCAAAATTAAACCTTCTAAGTAATTCAACTTTAGCTACTTTTTTATCATCGTAATTAATATCTGAATCTAAAATTTGGTCTTCCACTATTTAAGTTTTGTAAATTATAGAAATTGTAAAAGTATTGTTACATATTCATTGAATGCCTCATAATTATGCTTTACAAATATATCAAATGTTTTAAGCTTCTTAGACCAATTAAAATAATATACATCATTTCTTTTTCCTAACCGAATAAGGAACAGTTTCATCCAACAACAATGCCTCTTGCAAAATCTCATATAAAGCATCATGAGGAATATCATCTATCGTTAGCAACTCAATACTTGAAACTTGTTTTCTATCTTTAAAATCTAAAATGCCTTGCTCATTTGACAATTCATTGCCTCTTATAAAAGAGAAATCCACTCCACCCTGCTTAGAAGGATTTAAATAACAAACCCAAGTTTTACGATAATAGAAAGGAATTTTATATCTAATCTTTGAAGTCAACTCAAAATCAGCGGTAAGCATATGATGAAGGTAAAACATAACTTCTCTTTGAGTTCCTTCATAATCGTATATAAAATTTTCTACAGCAGACATCAGATTTAATTTTGAATGAATAGTTTCAAAGTGAGTTTATGTGAGTGCTTAACAAAGATAATAGAGATCGGTATTTATAGCACCGCCTTTTAAGGCGGTGAAAAAATAAAAGTAAATTTGGCTTTAGCCATACACATATATTTATGTATGGCTAAAGCCTCCTCTATTTTTCATTCTATTCTCCACGTTAAAACGTGGAGCTGTGATTAAACCAATTTCCTTTTCATTCTAAGCCAACTACATAAAATCATTTGGAGTTATAAGTAAATACTTAGATACAAAAATTTAGACTTCATACAAAAATAAAAAAAGGCATTCACTTTCGTGAATGCCTTCATTGTATTAACAAATCTGTATTTTTCAGTTAGCGCTTACTGTTTCTACAACATTTACAGGCATACATATCCAATCACATGCATCCATTGATGTATTACATAAATTAATTTTCATTTCGGTCATCATATTCATACAGTTCGTCAACGTCGTAATTCTATTTGTTACATCTGGAGTTACATTATTACAACTAGTCAACCAATTCATTTCAGTTTCCATTACATTGATACAAGTATCAATATTAGTAATAGGTGAAATATTATTAGTCATACTAGTAGTTACATTATAAGTAGAAGTGCAAGCACAATAATTAAATGTCTGATTATTAATCATATTACACCAGTTCGTTACTTCCGATGCATTGCAAACTGTAGCACATACATCTTTACAAATCCAAGCACATGCAACTGGTACAGTATTCACCGTCCAATTCTCTACTCTTGTATTAGTAGTTGTACTTGTAAATCCGTTCCAACAACACCACTCATGCATAATCGCACAAGCAACATGAACTGGAGTATACCAAGAGTTATTGATAACATTTGTATCAATACATATACAAGGTGTTACAGAATTAACACAATTATCTACTTCTTGTTGAGTGCTACAAGGAACAACATTAACAATTGTAGAAGTATTGTTATTAATTGTATTCTTTACATCACTAGCCCAGTTATTTCCATTACAAATATTATTACAAACTTGTTGGTTAGACATTCCATTGCTCATGTGGAAACGGTTAAAAGCAACTCCATTAGAAGTTCTCCATTGGAAGTTTTTTACTTTAGTTTGAAATTCTTTACTAGAAATTACTTGCTTAAAGATTTCAATTCCTGCATCTACTTTAGCAGCTTGAGTAGTAGTGAAGCAGTTTGAATTTGTCGATGTGATGTTAAAATTTACATTCATAAGATTAAAACGATTTAAGTTAGTTTTTGAAAAAATAAAAATCTTACTCTTATCTATAATCATAGAGATAGAGAGTAATACACATCAGTAATATTGATGTGATTAGAAATTATATACTTTAATAAAAAAAAGTTGGCTGGTTTAATATTGTTGTAGTATGCTTATATTTTTTGCTCCTTTAAGATGAGAGTAAATTAAAGGAGCAAAAAAATCATTGCTAAAATTATTTAATAATCTTAGCAGTCCGAAGACCTTGTTCGATACGTTTGAGTTGTTCAGGAAGTTCACGTAATTGAGCAACAGAACCTTGGTGATATCTATTAAATGTTCCGTCTTCTCGATTAGCTTTTTCTGTAGCTGCGGTAAATTTGGAAAGTAATCCCATTAGCTTATTAAAATCACTACTATTCATATCAAGTATTTTTATGATGTTAAATAATTTACTTGAAGGGTTATTATTTTTTTAAAATAATTTACCCTCTAAATATGTAAGAGTTAAAGTTTAAGATCTGCTTACAAATCTATTTTTTGTGACATCAAAGGATGTTTAATATAATTGGAATTAAGTATTGAATTGATGCAAATATTAAGTTATAAAAGCTTATTACATTTAATCAACATATAACAAATACATTGCCACTTATTAAGATTTTATCATATTTGTATATTTTATAACTTATTGATTACAAGCATTTTAGAAATTGAAATAATAAGTTCTTGGGCAAAAAAAAAGCAGCACAAAATAAGTGCTGCCCAAGACAATATTTAAAAGGACGATTAAATCTTATAAAAAAGAAAAATTAGTATATATCATTCTAATATTCCTTTCATTTCAAATTTACAATAATCCATCCTATATTTCATACCCCCAAATTGGTATTTTTCATATAAATATAAAAACAAATAAGAATGGAATAATTATACTCTTTCCATAACTGGTACATCTTTGACAACCATTTGAATGGTTTGTCGAATACGTTCTTCCAGTAACACTATTTTATGTTTTTTCAATTGCTCTATAACAGATTTATGATAATGTCGAACAGTGATTAATTCTAATTCTTTTTCAATAACCACATTAAACGTCTTCTTTAATTCTGCTATTAATTTTGTCAATCTTTCCTCATCCTTTTGAGTAACACATACAGAAAAACTAATCGCCATGTTTTGCATCATGTTGACTTTAGTTCGATACTTTGTAAATAACTGAAAAATAAAACTCAAGTGATGTTCCGCTACAAATGAAAAATCTTTAGTAGAAATCTGAAGCATAACTTGACTTTTTTCGACAACAACTACAGGTGGATAATGAGCGTCTACATTTGCACCTATAAAAGTTCCCTCTCCTTTTGGTTCTACAAATGACTTGACATACATCGGTATGTTTTTATTTTGAATGGGCTTAATTGTTTTTGGGTGAATGACTTTAGCTCCGTAATAAGTCATTTCAATCGCTTCTTTATAAGAGAGTCGATCTATCTTTTCAACTTTCTTAAATAACCTTGGATCAGCAGTCAGAATCCCAGGTACATCTTTCCAAATACTCATACTCTCCGCATCCAAACAATATGAAAATATTGCTGCCGTAAAATCTGATCCTTCTCTACCTAATGTTGTTGTTGTTTTATCTTTCGCACTACCAATGAATCCTTGAGTCAATCCCATGACTCCTTTTTGTAACAATGGTTTTACATTTTTTGAAATTTTTTTTTGAGATGCCACCCAATCAATATTTCCTTCTCTATAAGTTTTATCCGTTTTTATATTTTTCCTAGCATCCACCCATTGGGTGGATATTTTTTGTTGATTTAAATATGCAGCAACAATAGTTGTCGATAATAATTCTCCAAGAGATACAATTTGATCATAAACAAAATCATACTCTTTGCTTTTGCTATTATTAATAAATTGCTCTACCTCTCCTACCAATTTCGCAATATCTTTTTCGACTGCGGCAGTACTATTCTTTTTAAATAAGTTCGCAACTTCTTCTAAGTGTTGTTTTTCAACAGCTTTTAATAATTGAACAGACTCTTCTTTATTTTCAAAAAAAGCATGAATCACTTTCTCTAAAGCATTCGTTGTTTTTCCCATTGCAGAAACAACTACAAACAGAGATTCCTTTTTATACATTTTTAAAATACGAACCACATTGCGAATAGCAGTAGCGTCTTTTACCGATGCGCCACCAAACTTAAATACTTTAATATTTTTTTCCATAGTTTTTTCGTTTAATCCAAAAGATAACTTTTACCTAATTTTTTAAAAGGCTGCAAATATAAATGTATATTTATCCATTGCATAAAACTTTAAGAATCGTTTTTAACAGATTTTACGAAAACCAAAAGTGACGACTTTTATTTTTATTCGTTTAAAAACTAAATCATAAGACTCTTCGAGTCATTTATTTTTTTTTTTACAAACAAAACATTGACATACATGAATTATTCAAAGCAACTCTTAGCCTTAGTTTTACTTTTTTCTTTTGTAATTATTTTTAGTTGCAAAACAAAACAAACACCTTCCTCTCCAACTGCTCCTGAACCTCCAAAAACTACAAAGACAACTGTCATTAATCCTAAAAATCAAATGGAAGTTGGCGCATGTATTGATCGTTCAAAAATGAATGTAAATCAAGCTTGCCCTAAAAATTATGACCCTGTTTGTGGTTGTGATGGTAAAGTTTATTCTAACGCTTGTGAAGCGGATCGTACAGGTGTTACTAAATATTCAAAAGGTGTATGCAACGATGGTTGTGTTGATAAAACTAAAATCAATAAAGAATTTGCATGTGCTGAAGAGTATGTTCCTGTTTGTGGTTGTAATGGAAAAACTTATTCTAATCCATGTATGGCTGAAATGGCTGGTGTTCTAAAATTTGGAAAAGGAACATGTGAAGATTGTATCGATACTAGAAAAATAAATCCTGACTTAGGTTGTCCTGAAAATTGGGATCCAATTTGTGGCTGTAATGGAAAAACTTACGGTAATGAATGTGAGGCTAAAAAAGCTGGTGTTAAGAATTGGACACCTGGGGAATGTAAATAGGTTTCGGAATTTTGAATGTCGAAATTTGACGAATTGGTTTGCTTGTTTTTTATTTAAAATATAACAATACACTTACGTAGTAAGTAAAATAAGTTCATTCGTCAAAATTCTAAATTCGAATGTTCAATTATTTGAATATTGTCTCTCTTACAAAGAATATAAATGTGACAAATATATTTTCACAAAAGTAGAAAACCCAAATCTTCATGCTGAAGATTTGGGTTTTTTATTTAAAAATATAACAATGCACTTACGTAGTAATTGAGATAAGTATTTTCGTCAAAATTCGAATATTCGAATGTTCATCTTACCTAATCAAAGTCGTCTCTCCTTTAAAGATTTGAGTTTGTCCATCTTCAAATTCAGCTTCTAAATACCAAACATAAACAGCAGGATTCATTGGTTCACCTTTAAATGTTCCATCCCAACCAGCAGACATATCATTGATAGCGAAATCGGTATTTTCATAAACTAATTCTCCCCATCTGTCATATACTCTAAATACTTTGATAGTCGTTCCTTCTCGTCCATGTACCACCAATAAATCATTAATGTTGCCAGTATTAGGAGTAAAACCAGTAGGTACTAATACCTCTCTGAATTTCTTTACAAAAATCGTAATGATATCAGAAGCAGTACATCCTCGTTCATCTGTTACGGTAACTTTAAATGAAGTTTGGGTATCTAAACTATCTATAAAATATGGCGGAGGACATACATCACATAAGGTATGTTCATTATCTCTTGGAGTCCATTCGTAAGTAATTGCTCCCGTAGCATTAGTTACAATTGGATTTAGAGAAAATGAATTTCCAAAAATGATTGTCGTATCTAAACCTAAGTTAACTTCTAACGACGGAGATTCAAATATTCCCATAGAAGGTAATTGAACCTCACAGCCATTGGCATCTTGAACAGTTACATTATTATATGTACCTGCGTACAATCCGATTTGAGTGGAAGAACCATTAAAATTAATTCCGTCCGTACTATACATATAAGGTTGAGTTCCGCCTACAGGGAAGAGATGAATTTGTCCATCAAATCCTTCGAAACAAATTACATCATCAGTATCGGAAGTTGCTGTAAGAGGTTGCGCAGGTTGTGCGACTGACTCCGTACTTACTGCAGTACATCCACTTGCATCGGTTACGGTAAGTCCGTAATTACCTGCAAATAAATTTGAAGTTGTAATTGTGGTTGCTCCATTTGACCAATTGTATTGATAAGGAGTATTTCCACCTCTTACATCAGGAGTTAATGCTCCAGTATTTTCTCCGAAACAACCAACGTTGTTTATTGCAAATTCATCAATGATTAATTCGTCAGGTTCTGAAATTTGAACAGAAGTTGTCGAAGTACAACCGTTAACATCTGAAACCGTTACTATATAATTACCTTCCCCTAATCCTGTTGCCAATGCAGTTTGTTGTGAGTTTGCATTTGGACTCCAAAAATAAGTGTAAGGAGCTACTCCACCTGAACCTTCTACCCTAGCCTCTCCATCATTTCCTTCAAAACAAACTACATCATTTGATGCAGCAATCGTAGCAAATACATCTGCGGGATTTCCGATTTCGATAGAAGCTGTTGCGACACATCCTAAAGAATTGGTAACGGTAACTTCGTAAGAAGTTCCACCTTGTAGATTAGTTGCAACTGTTCCTGTTTGGTTAGCAACGCTCCATTGAATATTAAAATCAGAAATATCCCCAGGTGTTCCTCCTAATAAAATATTATCAATTGTTGCCGTTCCATCCATCGCATCATTACAAAGTGCATCAGTCTGAGAAAGCAAAACTGTAATCTCAGGTTGTTCATTCACAATCGCATTTTCAGTAAATGTACATCCGCTTTGGTCTGTTACAATTACGATATAAGTTCCTGGAGGAAGGTCTGAGGCTGAAGCTGTAGTTTGATTATTAGGATCATTCCATTCGTAAGTGTAAGGAGATGTGCCTCCAATTGCAGTTACTGTTGCAGTTCCATCTGTATCTCCAAAACAAATAGTTACAGGTGGAGAAATAGAAGTGCTAACTCCTGTTAGTGGTTGCACAATCGTAATTGTCTCTGTGACTTCACATCCATTATCATCTGTAGCAACTACAGTATATTGACCTGCTACCAAATCACTTAGATCTTGTTGAGAAGATGTAAATCCATTTGGACCTGTCCATACTAAAGTATAGTTACTTGAAATACCACCTGTTACTTCTAAGTCAATCGCTCCGTTACTTCCCATAAAACAATCAACAGAGTCATCTGTATAAGATAATTGTAATTCTGCTGGTTCGTCTAATGTATAAGTTTCAACAACTACACAGTTGTTCATATCTGTAATCGTTACCGTATAAGTTCCGACTTGAAGTGTGGTTACATCTTGGAGTGTGGTATTATTACTCCAAACAAAATCATAAGGTGATACACCTCCTGTTACTTCTATATCAATTGCTCCAGAAGTACCACCGCTACAAATCACATTAGTTATCGCATCTGTAACATTAATTTCAGCAGGCTGAGTAATTTCAATTGTTTTTACTACTGTACACATATTACCATCAGTAACAGTTACTGTATAAAAGTCAGCAGTTAATGAATTAGCTGTACTTGTAGCTTGATTGTTACCATCACTCCATGCGTAAGTATAATTGCCTGCACCACCATTAGCAGTTGCAGTTGCACTACCTCCATTTTGTCCAAAACAATTAACATCAATCCCATCCAAACTAAGAGTTAATTCAGTTGGCGTACCTACATCAAAAGTATTTACGGCAGTACAGAAATTAGCATCAGTAACAGTTACTGTATAAGTACCTGCACTTAAACCATTAGGACCTGGAGTTGTATCTCCTTGACTCCATACATAAGCATAACTTCCTGCTCCACCTAAAGCAATTACTGTAATATCTCCATTTGTATCACCAAAACATTCAACGCCATTTCCATTAATTAAAGTAGTCAAAACTGGTGGTTCGGTTACGTCTACCACTATTGTCTCTGTACATAAATTAGCATCGGTAACAGTTACAGTATAAGTACCTGCTACTAGTCCAGTTGCAGTTGGAGTTGTTTGCCCATTAGTATCACTCCATAAATAAGTGTAACCGCTTGTACCATTTGAAGCTATGACTGTCGCAGTACCTGTATCATTTCCATTACAATCTACATTTAGCATATCGCTATCGAGTGTCAATGCATTAGGTGCTGTGATTTCTATACTATCTACGATGCTACACATATTAGCATCAGTTACTGTTACATAAACCCATCCTGTAGTTAATCCTGATACTATAGGTAAATTAGGATTCACAGCCGAAGGGAACCAATTATAACTATATGCTCCAGTTCCACCTGCAACTTGTATTTCAGCCATTCCATCAAAACCACTTGCACAGTTAACTGGGTCAGCACTTATATTCCAAGTTATCTCAGGAGCGGAATCAACAACTACTTCTAATACTTCAAAACAGAAATTAGCATCGGTAATTGTTACAAAATGATTTCCCGCAGGAAGATTGTTATGAACATTTCCATTGCCTCCTGCTACACTCCAAGTGTAAGTATATCCATCAGGTTGATTTGGGTCAGGAGTACCTCCGTTAGTTGATACTTGTACTTGACCATCCATTGAATTAAAACATAAAGTAGAGTCACTTGTATAACTCACCGCTAATGCATTTGGAGAACCAACACTTACTGTTGTAGTTGCAGTACATCCAAGTGCATCTGTTACTTCAACGGTATAAGTTCCAACGGTCAAACCAATTGCAGTTTGCGTAGTTTGATTTCCTAAAACTTGCCAAGCATAAGTATAATCTCCCGCACCACCTGTAGGAACTACAGTTGCACTACCATCTTGAACTCCATTACATGATGCTATTGTTGAAGTTGTATCTGATAAACTTATTGCAGTATTTTGTTCTACTACAATAGATGCGATTGCCATACATCCGTTTTCGTCAGTAACAGTTACATCAATATTTCCAGCAGGTAAGGCATTAACAATTCCATCAATTTGTCCGTCACTCCATAGATAAGTATAATCTCCAAATCCACCAACTGGAGTTGCAAATGCATTCGCAGTACTTTCTCCAAAACAAGTAACAGTATCAGCAGTTATATCAACACTTAATACATCTGGTTCCATCACTTCTACAGTATCAATTACAGTACATCCTAATGCATCTGTTATGGTTACAAAATTTTGCCCAGGTACTAAATTCAAAGCAACTGAATCTGTAGATCCAGAACTCCAAGCATAATTATAAGGTCCTGTTCCACCTATCAAAGTCGTTGTACCTTCTCCATCATTTTGACCATTACAACTAATATCATCTACCAATACATCGGCAGACATCAATGAGTCAGGTTCACTAATTGTAAAACTTACCGAAGCTGAACAATTGACATTATCTATAACTAAAGCAGTATAATCTCCAACAGGTAGTCCTACAAATATTCCTGTAGAATTAGTATCTCCAGGCATAGCATAAATAAATGGAGTATTCACTCCTAATCCAGTTATTAATACAGAACCATTACTATCTCCAAAACATGAATTGTTGACTATATCAGTTACACTTCCAGCAGGTGCAGGACAATCAGGAGTCATACACATAGCTGTTCCTATTTCTCCATTACAATCTGCTACACCCTGCACTTGAATCGTGACCAATTGATTTAATGATAAACCTGAAACAGTATGTTCCAATACTCCATTGGCAGGAATCCAACCTTGACCATCAATATTTACTTGATAACCACCTGTTGCGCCTCCTATATCATTCCATATAAATGTTATACTATTACTATTGATTGTTCCACAATCTACCATAGGTGCGGGTAAAATATCATCAACAGTTATCGTAATGGAATCTTGAGTTGAACAACCATAAGTATCTGTTATGGTCAAAGTATAAGTAGTGGTCACATCAGGTTGCGCCCAAGGGTCAGGACATTCTGTACAACTTAAACCTGCTGCGGGCGACCAACTATATGATAATTGATAAAGTGGTTCAAAGCATATTGACCATTTATGTAAAGCTCCATTAATAGTAAAAGACTGGTCATCAAAAACAAATAATTGCCATATTCCATTAGTTGGACCACCATATAAATCAGTAAAGGTTCCTTCTGGCATAAAAGTATTTGTAAAAGGTGCAGCAGAAGCAGGTGCTTGATTATTAGGGCCTACATTAATTGGATTCGTTGATGTAGGAGTAAAACAAGTGTTTATATAATCATTTCCATTGGCTCCATTATCAGTAGTCAGCTCTATAAACTTACCATCGGGTGAATATAAAAATATATCCAAATCATCAGTCCAGCTATGGGTTAAGGAATCAATACAAACTGATTTTATAACATTCTCTTGCAATGTTAAAGGAAAAACGCCTCCTACATCTATTGGTGCAAAAGTAGGATCATTGAATTGAGGAGGTTGAATAATATATGTATTTGTATCTGAAAATGTAGGTGGTATAGGTAAGACCACATTTAAAGTTCCATCTACATATACCGAATCTCCATTACATATTGTAGTATCGGGCGGAAGATCTAATGTAGGTAAATCAGGATCTCGGAAGTATACCCAAAAAGTATCTCGAGTACAAGGGTCAATCTGAACATCTATTCCTAAAGAATCTAATGGTTCAGAAACTCCATCATCAATACTTATGATTGGAAAACAAACTGAACTGTCTCCTTGTGCAATCATTAAGTCCATTGGAATTGGCTCGAAGTCAACTCCATTAATTGCAGATCCAATAAATGAATAATCTAATGGTATATCTGACTCAGCAGGACTTGGTATTTCAAAACAAAGTTCTCCATTTGCACAACCTTCTACCAATGTTCCATCCAAACTTAATGTTTGAGCAGTTACTTCCAATTTACCAGTTCCAAAACTTTTTGCTTCCAAAAATACAGCGGTATCGAAGATACCATCACCTGCATCAGCTATAGCTAATTTAATTGTATAAGTTTCACAAGGAATTACAATTGCTTGAGCGGTAAAAGCATCTAGATATGCATCATATTGTAAAGTATTACTATTAGAATTATCATTATAATATTGTCCGTAATCAAAATTACATCCACCTCCTGGATTTACTCCTTGATTATTTACATTATTGATAGTTACTGGATTGGTAGTAAAAGTAAGCCCTGAAGGATCTGCTGGGTCAGGAATTAATGCAATATTTTCAGCTGTATAATCTCCTCCATTAGGATTTGGGCCCGAAATAAAAAATCCGAATACATCATTAAAACTCGAACAAGCAAATTCTGGATATTCTTCTGATGCAAAAACATATCTAAATCTTAAAGTATCACTTACTGGTATAAAAGTAATCTCATAAGCAGCCACATTAAAAAGATTAAATGAGGTCAACTGATTTAACTCAGGACAATTTGCAGTACTATTGTTATCCGAACCATTACCTCCTGCATTATTGGGACCTAATCCATCAATAGCATTTCCTGAAGTCATCATGATTCCTCTTTCCAAGCCTACATCGTCAAGTCCATTTTGGAAATATCCTACAGCGCCATTTACTCCTGAATAGGTAAGACCTATTACCTCTACACCATCTCCAAGAAATACATTTTCAACTAAATTTTGAGGATTCCAAGGATTTTGATCTCCTCCAGAAATCTCAATCTGGGCTATTAAGGAATGACTAAAGAAAAGCAGTAATAAAACAATTGATAAATTAAATAGTGAACAAGTAGAATTTTTCATAATGAAGTTTTAAAAACTATAAGCTGTTGTATAGAAATTTGGTTTAGGGAGTAGGAATTAAATAACCTACTTGATTGAAGAGATTTTATTATAAATAATCTTCAACAATCCTATAAAAATACAAGAATTAATACCCTTTGTAAAATTTTTCAACTAAAATTTATACACAAAAAGGTATTTCCCTAAAGATACCCAAAATCGGTATTTCTGCTGTCTGGTAAGATGATATTAAGAAAGGAAAAAAAGGAAATGAAAAGAATCAGACATTTTCTATGGAAAGAACCTTACTCTTTTATATAAAAAAGTGTGTTTTCTAATGTAATCAAGAACTTATGTCTTTATTTACAAATTCATAAAACATTGAATAACAATATTTTAAGTTAAAATAACAAAATTGATATTTGTTAATAAACCAATACTTCACGTTGAATCAAAAGTGAATCATAATAGTAAAAACCAAACTTATGAACTCCTTTTTCTAATGGAAAATAGGAATTCATTGTTTCTTCAAATTCACTTAAAGGCAACTTTATATTTTCGACTTCTTGTTGAAAAAGTCTTACCTCAAATTCGTTTTGTGAAACTTCATCTATATGCATTCTAGAAAACAATGCTTTATCCATTGCTTTTATCACTAATACATAATAAAAACCATCTCCCAATCGAACAGAATCTGGCATGATAACATCAAGTGTAACTGCTGGAAAAGTAGCTTTTACATCAAAAATAATTTCACCTTTAGGTTTAACTCTTAAGCGATTTAAAAACAAAGTGTCTCTATTTTCATGAGTGAGTTTTTTGCCCAACCACCTTCTTCCAAAATCAAGTGTAGGATGAGTGTCAAAAGGAAAGACTTTAGAATAATCAGCATTAGAAGCATCATCTAAGATTGGACGGACTAATATTTTTCTAGGTTGTTTCTCACAAGCCTGAAATAGAAGTAAGGATAGCATAAAAATTCCATAACTAATTTTCATAGTTGCACGATTTTTTGTTCGGTAAATTCTTAGGAATAATTATGACTAATTATTTCCAAGAACTTGTTAATTATTTAAACGTGCTCAACAATAGTACTCGTTGGTGGTAATATTTTTGACAAAAATTTGGCTCCAAATAATTAGATGTAACTCTTTGTTTCTTTGGTGTATCGTTTTTCAATAGTTTAAGTAGTTAGCCAATAGAAACCGTATTTTATAAGAATATCTTTTTCCGCTACCTGCCTGCCGGCAGGCAGGTTTTCCTTTAAAAAATAATACCATACCGCAGGGTATGCAATTATTTTTTAAAGAAAACTATCAAAAAAATCTTATTCTTATAAATACACGATTTCTTTTGGCTAACTACTTAAAAAATAAAAAACCCAAATCTTCATTCCAAGATTTGGGTTTCCTATTTTATAACAATATACTTACGAAGTAAGCAAACAAGTTAATTCGTCAAAGTAAAGTCTCCCGAAAACACCTCAGTCTCTCCATCAATAAACTCAATCTCAACTGAATAAATATAAACTCCTGCTTGCATTTTTTGATTATTATAAAATCCATCCCATCCTTCCGATTCGTTATTAGGACGCATTTCATTTTTTTGAAAAACAACAGCGCCCCATCTATTAAATACTCTAAAATTACTAATAGAACGAACACTTTCATCTTTTACAAAAACAGTCAAGAAATCATTTAACCCATCATCATTTGGAGAGAACGCATTAGGTACAAATACTTTTCGTTTCCTAGAAACAATTACCCAAATCAAATCAGAATCTGTACATCCTGTTACTGTATCAAGCGCATTCACTTGTAATGCCATCGTGTTTAAAGGCATTATTTCTATAATCGGGCACATTTGACATGAATCTACATTCCATTCTAATTGTACATTATTGGAACTCGTATTGGCTTCTATTTCTATAGTTTCTCCTAAGTTAATTTCAATATCTCCACCCAAGTCAATTTCTATTTCAGAAGGAAGATTTACAATAGCGACTTGATTAGTTTCACAACCATTTACATCTTGTACATACACTTGATAAGAACCTGCTGTGACTTGACTGAAAGATGGTAATGTTCCAAAACTCCCTTGACCGAGTGCATACACATAAGGTGCAGTTCCGCCAGTTACATTTTCGACTAAGACACTTCCACTATTCAATCCATTCCAACAATCTACATCTGTAATATTCAAATCGTAATTAACTGCGCTTGGTTGAGTTAAATTATAAGAGGTTGTAATCGTACAACCTGCGCCATCAGTTACAGTTACAACATAAGTCCCTGCACCTAATTCTGCATTATAACTTTGAGTCGTATTATTTTCCCATAAAAATTGATAATTATTTCCAGTTCCACCTGTTGCGATTGCATTTATCAAACCATCATTTTCTCCATTACAACTAATAGATTCTGATTCATCAATAGTAACAGAAAATGCGGAAGGTGAAGGAATATCAACTGTAGTCGTAGTCGTACAGCCATTATTATCTGTAATGGTTACAGTATAAATAGTTGCACATAAATTAGTTGGATCTTCAATTGGCGCAATACCTCCCGACCATTGATAAGTATAAGGTTGAGTACCTCCCGCAGGAGTAATCACTACTCCCCCATTACATTCTCCGACACAAGTAATACTTTGACCAGTAATCACTTGGGCACTCAATGGAGCAGGTTCTATAACTGCAACATTGATAACTGTAGATACATAAGTGTCCGTAATTGTAATGTTATAATTTCCTGTTTCTAAATTCGGAATTGTAGCTGAACCAAAATTTCCAGTAATCGTTCCCATTCCAGAATTACTGTTATCGGAATTTTCCCATATATAATCATAGTCTCCTAATCCATTGGCAACTCCTAAAATAATTGCTCCATTTGTATCTCCAAAGCAATCCAATGTATCATTTATTGCTAACGCAATATTATTTTCATATAAAATTGTAAAACAAGATTCCTCTGTACAGTTATTAGAATCGGTAACAGTTACACAATATTCAGTTCCTCCTAACAATGCATTTACATTTGCTGTAGTTTGACCATTTGACCATAAGTAAGTGTAAGTACCTGAACCGCCCGATACTTGTGCAGAAGCAGTTCCATCTGCTTGGTTATATCCAGTTGGTAAAATATCGGTAGCAAGTGTAATTACTATTTCATCTAAAACAGTAAGGTTGGTTGTAATAATACTATCACATCCATCCATGTTTAATAAAGTATCTAAATAGTTTCCACTTACATTATACATGCTATTGGCAACTGAAACACTTCCTCCAAAACAAACCATCGTATCAATGCTAATAGACGGGTCAGAAAGTATGGTCAAAATTCCTGTAACTGTACTATCACATCCATTTACAGATTGTAAAATTTCAGATATTCCTCCTGAGGTCGCATAAGTATTTGTACCTATCGTAATCGTTTCACCAAAACATAAAGTGTAATCTTGATTGGTAATTATTTCTGTAGGTTCGCTAATGATAGCAGAAGCCATTGTCATATTTCCATCAGCATCTTCGATATCAACTTGGTAGTTCCCCGCAGGAAGATTTTGAATAATAATATCTTCGCCATCAGTTGTAATGATTCCATTCCCTAAGGTTACTGTATCATTTCCAAATTCATAAGCATAAGGTGCAGAACCATTCATCGCAGTAAATGTCAACGTACCATCCATATCTCCAAAACAATCTAAAGCATCACCTGTCGCACTACCAGCAATCAAAGAGAACTCTAATAAAACACAATCCTCCGCAGTACAATCTAATGCATCTGTTATAGTTACACAGTAAGTTCCAGGTGCAACATTAGTATTCGTTTGAGTTGTCGCTCCATCATCCCACAAGTAAGTATAAGGTCCTACGCCTCCAGTTTCAATAGCGGTAACTGCTCCGTCAGCAGCAGTAGAAGAACTCGCCAAAGTCGCTGCTTGCGCATCTACTTCTAAAGAATCAGCAATAACCAAATTTGTAAATACAGTACTATCACATCCATTTAATTGACTAAATACAAATGTATAATTTCCTGTAATCGAATAAGTTGCACTTCCTACACTTACACTTCCGCCAAAACATACTGTAGTGTCAATAGTCAATTGAGGTGGATAAAATTCTAAGTCTGTAATGACTATATCAAATATTCCAGTTGTATTAGAACCTGAACCATCTACCAATATCCAATAACTATCTCCAGGTGTCATACACTCTATCTCTACACTTTCATCTTCGCCATCAGCTGAAGAAAAGCTACTAGCTTCTTCAATAAAAAATCCCGTGCAAGTATTATTAATAGAACGATATACTGCTATCTGTGCTCCTATTCCATTATTCAATGGTGCTTCGTCAACACTTATTACTTCAACCTGAACACTACCTGATGGTGGTGCTTGAAATTGAAACCAAACTGATCTTTGACTCACAAATGCTGATGGATTTGGATCACCTATATTATCAGAACATACATTATGTACATCTTCGACAGATAAGCTTCCACCTACTGGTATCATTCCAAAGTCATACGCATCACATCTCAAATCAGCAGCAGCAACTGCTCCATTATCTATAATTTCGATTCCGAAATGTCCTTCTCCTTCTACATCAAAATCATTTCCATCGACTAAAATAAAATAAGTTTTATCTGGCTCTGGACAATCTAAAATAATCGACTCATCAAAATCACCAGGCAGAATACTAGCTTCTATCAAATTAAATGCTCCAGTACAAGTGCCATCGTCCGACTCATATATTGCCAACTCAATATTCATATCATTTCCCAAATTCAAAGGGTCATCAAGAGCATTGATAATCACTTCATAACCTGGCGTACTCGATGTTGTAAATTCAAACCAAACACCTTGTTCATTCACCCACTCTCCATCATCAGATGGTGAAGGCTCATTGGTAGAAGTAGCACAAAGATTATTAAATCCACCAGCAGCAGCAGCTCCGAGTGTTCCGCCTGATTGTAATATTCCTAAATTTTCCGCATTACATAATTCATCATTGGCACTTGCAAAAGGTGTCCCAATTGCTCCAATCGTAATATCAACTTCTCCGCCCGAGTCGCCACCAGGTGCAAGACTCAATGTAAAATCAGCGGTGCTTCCAGGATTAGGTACTGCGTAGTTTTGGCAAATTTCTTCCAAACACGTTTCTATCACATTACATAAAAAACCATCCTTTTCGAATGATCGAAAACAAACTTGAATAGTAGTCGGTATATCTTCTTGACAATCAAATGGGAAAGACCATTGTAGATTAGGATAAGAACCAAAGCAATTATCTTCATTACCATTGGAATAAGTGAACCAAGCACCTGTTCCAATTTTTACTCGCCAACGAGGGTCGGGAGCACCACCAAAAGGATCGGTACAAGTCGTAGTAGCATTTCCTGAATTAACAGTTACACCTACTTGCACTTGGGATAATGATTCTTGAGGTAAAAGAAATAACAATAAAAATGCAAAAGTAATTTGCGTGGATAAATGGGTAAAAATTTTCAAAATTTTCATCACTTGGAAATGTCTGTCGGTTGTTTTAATAAAAAATGTAAATAACAATAATTGGATTTGGATGAGAATTAAAAAGTAGCACTTATACTAAGTAACTGATTATCAGCCAGTTAAGATAAGTATTATTACTTTAAAGTTCTCTTTTTTAGATATAAAAATCCAAAAAGAACAGCATTCAAAATTAGATAGTTGAAAATTAGGTTGTAGAAGTGTGGATTCTGTTTAAATCCCCACATAATAATTATTTTTTAGGGGAAAATATTGTAGGACTAGAGTTTTATTTCAAATTATCTTTTAAAACGGCTTGTCAAAGATAACTAAAGTAGTTTTCAATTTATATTATTTATTATATATATTTTTAGGTTTGTGGAAAATATGACACTTGGTTGTGGGGTGAAGATTATTTTTTTAAATAATTGAGGTTAGATATATTTACTAATTTACATTCAGTTTAAAAGAATCAAAACAAAATAATAGATGCCAATATTTGAAATTAAAAAAGGAGTTACAAAAAGAATAAAACCAACGAAATTTAAATTAGAGAAAGATCTTCAAAAGCTGATTGAATCAAATTTGAAAACTATATTCAATTGTGAATTTGTGGCAACTGAATTTTCAACTGGAAATCTTCACTCTGGAAGAATTGATACATTAGCATTATCTGAAGATTCTAATCCAGTTATAATTGAATATAAAAAAGTAGCTTCATCAGAATTGATAAATCAAAGTCTTTACTATTTACATTGGATAAAAGATCATAAAGGAGACTTCCAAGTGGCTGTAAATAAATCACTTGGGAAAGATATTGAAATTGATTGGTCAGATATTCGAGTTATATGTTTAGCACCAGAGTATAAAAAATATGATTTACATGCAGTTCAAGTAATGGGAGCAAATATTGAATTGTGGCAATACAAAATTTACGAAAATGGAATCTTAAATATTGAAGAGATTTATAGAACAAATTCAACAAGAACTTCAAATAATCAAGATACAAATGGAAAAAATCCAATAATGGTTGAAGCAGGTAAAAAAGCTGCTATAACAAGAAGAACTGCTAACCATACAATCGAACAACATACTGAAAGTCAATCAAAAAATATTATTGATTTATTCAATCAAATTAGAGAGTATATAATTGGATTAGATAACTCTATAGAGGAAGCTGCAAAGAAAAATTATATCGCATATAAAACAAGTCAAAATTTTGTTTGTTTGCAGATTTATAAAAACAAAATTTCCCTTTATTTAAAATTGAATCCAAAAGAAATAAAACAAATGCCAAAACAAGGAAGAGATGTAAGTCAGATAGGGCATTTTGGGACTGGAGATTTTGAACTAACAATAAAGTCAATTCAAGATTTTGAAGATACTAAACAGTTAATAGACAAGGCACTCCAAAATATTGGAGGATAACAATAAAATTACATACCACAAACATTCACAACATGAGCTACGACCCACACCGAGGAATACGAAAATACGAACCTCATCAAAGGCAATTCTTTTTACATGCAGGATTGGCGGGTGCATCGACAATCGTGATGTACATTTATAATAAAATTACGGAACCTGATAATCTTTGGACTTTAAAAATTAGTGCGATATGGTTTGTAGTGGTTGCGATTCATTATGTGATTGCTTTTGGAATTTTAAAAAAGAAAAAACAAAAACATAATTACCACAAGGAAGGAAAGGAGATTGATAAAATGGAATTGAAAAAGAAGCAGCGGAATTATAGGGACTCTGACTTGGTGGATTAGTCAAAATGATGTTGAGATGGGAACACGGATGGCACGGATTTGAACGGATTGAATACTGATTTTTTTTACTTGTTATTTTAATCTATACAAGTGAGAAGAAAAAATCCGTGCTCAATCCGCTCAAATCCGTGCCATCTGTGTTCCTATCCTTTCTTCAAGACAAACGCCGTCCGATTAGGCAAATAAACCTGTAACAATACATTCCCGTTTTCCTCAAAAGATTCAAAAGTCACCTTTTCATCAATCCGATCATGACCCCCAAACTTTTTATTATCAGAATTTAGCACCGTTTTATATTTCCCTTTAGAAGGAACATTAAACTTATAATTAGGAATAGAATTTTTAGCATGAAAATTAAAAAGAAAAATAAAATCCTTTTTCTCAAAAATAATAACATGGTTTTGAGTGTCCATGTTCAATTGATTCGCATGAGATTGAGAAAGGATATTATTTTTAGTAATTAATTGAACCATCGCTTGGTCAAAATCATTTAGCCATTCATATTTCAAATTAGAGTTATCCACCAACGACCATTGTCTACGAGCATATTTATAACTCCAATCATTACCAGCTCTAGGAAAATCAATCCATTCAGGATGCCCAAATTCATTTCCAATAAAATTCAAATAACCTTCTCCGCCCAAACTCATCGTAATCAATCGAATCATTTTATGTAAAGCTATTCCTCTTTCAATGACCCAATCGGTATCTGATTTTATCATGTGGAAATACATCTCCTTATCCATCAACCAAAATGCCAACGCCTTATCCCCTACCATCGCTTGGTCATGAGATTCTGCGTAAGCGATAGTTTTTTCTTTCGCTCTTCGATTCGTCAAGACACTCCAAATCTCATGGATATTCCAATCTTCATCTTTGGAATGTTTTAATAATTTAATCCAAAAATCAGGAATTCCCATTCCTAACCGATAATCAAAATCAAAACCTCCCGACTCAATCGGTTGACAAAGTCCAGGCATTCCACTCATATCTTCCGCTATGGAAAGTGCATTTGGATTTATTTCATGAATCAACTTATTCGCTAATTGCGCATAAATCATCGCATCCCAATCCACACCTTCTTTGAAATATTTATCATAATGATCAAAGCTCACAAAGTGTCCATGATGATGATATAACATCGAAGTCACTCCATCAAATCGAAATCCATCAAAATGAAATTCCGTCATCCAATAATTTAAATTGGACAATAAAAATCTCCTCACTTCATCTTTTCCATAATCAAACAACTTAGAATCCCACGACGGATGATAACCTCTATCGCCTTCGTGAAAGTATTGTTTTTGCGAACCATCAAAATCATTTAAACCATCTTCAATATTTTTTACTGCATGAGAATGTACGATGTCCATGACAACAGCAATTCCTAATTGATGCGCTTTATTGATTAAATATTTTAAATCTTCAGGCGTTCCAAAACGAGAAGTGGGTGCAAAAAAACTACTCACATGATAACCGAACGAACCATAATAAGGATGTTCTTGTACCGCCATCATTTGAATACAATTATATCCAAGTCGATGAATACGAGGTAAGATATTTTCTGCAAATTCGAGGTAAGTTCCAACACCTTCTTTTTCTTGAGCCATTCCGATATGGCATTCATAAATTATCGGAGGCGTATTTTTCTTAAAAACAAAATCATCATCACTCCATGTAAAATCATTGTTATTATTCCATAGTTGTCCACTAAATATTTTAGTCTCTTCATTCTGAACAGCACGTTTTATATAAACAGGAATTCGATTTTTAACTTTTCCATGAGAATGAATTCTTACTTTGATAAGTTGCTCATGTTGGAGTTGTTGCTGACCATTTTCATCGGGTAAAAATATTTCCCATATTCCATCTTCCTTTGCATATAAAGGATGCGTATCATTATTCCAATCATTAAAATCTCCTAACAAATAAAGCGCTTCAGCCGCAGGTGCCCACTCTCGATAATACCAACCTTTCTTATTGGTATCATAATGAAAACCTAAATACTGATGGAAAGAAGCATATTTTTTCAAGCTACCATATTCCTCATTTATCCAATTAAGGGTATCATTAAATCTATCGTATCGAGCTTGAATATCAGGTTCGTAAGGAGTTAACCAACCATCTTCTTTTATGATTTGAAACATGTTTTTTGTTTGCATAAAATTGTGAAGCGAAGTTGTGAGAAATTATTGAAATGTAAATCTATGTCTTTTACGGGGATTGTTTGTTTTTGTTATTGGGTTATTTGAGTTGCTATGCTCTGAATTGCGTTTTGTAGTTTATCGTTTTGAATTAATTCTTGTAATCTTTCTTTTAAGAACTTTTGATTACTCTACTAATATTAACGTGCTTTTCTACCAGAGGTCTCCATTTACTCTGATTAGACATAGTATCATAAATCTTTTCATGAAAGTAAACTTGAAACCAAGTTCTTTTATGAAAGTCGCAGATTTTTTCATAAGTTTTTTCGGAATGAATCATTAACCTTAAAATAAATTCTTCTTTAGGCTCTCTGTGGTTATTTAAAACTTGACTTAAACGAACAGGAGTTATATTAATATCTTTAGCAAAATGAACTCTTTTATTATATATGGTATCTATATAAGTTTTCAAGAAATCTGTAAAGAAATTATGTTTTTCATTTACTGGATTTTTGGTAAATTCTTCCATTCTAAGTTTCAACTGAAAAAGTTTTGCTGTTATAATCTGGTCTTCTGAAAGATTTTTCATCCTTTTTAATCTCGCTTCCATTAACGATTTACCATCAGCTGTTCTTTCTTTTTTAGAAGCATATCTTGAATCAACACCATACTCAGGACTTGGTATTTTTTTATTATTATTTTTACTTCTAGTCATGGTCGTATTTTTTTATTAGGTTTAATATTTCTAGTAATTCTATACTTAATGTAGAACCTGTAATATTCATATCATATTTTTCAATATAATGTTGAACAATCGTACTTTTTGGTTTTAAAGATACACATGCAAGTTCAGCATATTCTCTCAATGCAATTTTAGAGACATGCGTAATAAGATTTCCCGCAATATTTTCATGATTTTTATTCTGTCCTTTGTTTTCCTTTGAAACTGTTAGAAGTCTTATATGGATTCTCCATTCGTCAGGAATTCGTTCTATTGAAATTAGTCCTAATATATCTTTAGTCCCTTCTAATGTTAATTTATATACTTCTTGCTTTTTCTCCTTTTCCCAATCAAAGAAGTATCTTTTCTTTGTTAACAACTTGTAATCACCTTTTTCAATAAGTTTTATCTCTATTTTAAGTTCTTCGTTGGTTTTCGTATCTATTATAATCATACAATATAAATATAGTAAATGTTTCCGTTAAACGGAAATTAAAGATGTTAAATTTACTTAAAATGGAAACTTTAATAATGAAGTTGTTTTAAAATATCTTGATGGTTTAGAAAAACATTTTAAAACAATTTCTATTTATGTTTTTGAAGGTTAGCTAACGAAGTCTTTTATACTGATTTGATTTATAGAGGATATTGGTAGATGCATTTATGAGTTGAATGTAAGTGCTTGTTGGGAAATTGATTTTATTCACTTTGTTTTTAGCTTGTTTCTTTTTGCAATTAGTCTCTATTTAATAATTTCGTAAATGATAGAGATGCTAATTTATAATTTCCATTTTCTTTTTTATACACTTCTGTTACCATAAATGGATTAGTAACTTCATTTCCTCCAACAACCGCTAACAATGTAATTTCATTTAAAAGTATTGCTGTGCTTCCAATTACATTTACAGAGACTTCATGAATGTCTGCTTTCTTATAATGAATTCCTCCACTCTTGATAATTTCGATTTCACGCTCTTTTCCCCAACTTCCGCCCATGTGAACGAATACAGAATTTTCATGAAATAACTCTTCAAGTATTTCAACATTCTTATCTGACATCCATTGCCATTTATCTTTTGAGAGATTGATAATTTCTTCTTCAGTTATTTTCTGCTTAATGGAATCCACATTTACACTTTGGAATAACTCTTCAGAAATTTTCTCCTCCCAAACTGTTCTTTGATTACCTGTAATAGCAAGATAGGTAACTCCACTTTCAGGAGTTGCTGCATGCCAATGTTCTACATCAGGTTGACATTTTACGACCTCTCCTTTTCTTACAACTTGAATTGGTTTATCTCTTTCTTGATATAATCCTTCCCCTTCAATTATTAATAAATGTTGTCCCTTTGGATGTTTATGCCAATCTAATTTCGCACCTTTTGCAAATTTGGCAACTGCAATATTATAATCAAAAATTGAGTCTCCTGCACTTAAATGACTTAACCAAACATCTCCCGTATGATGTACATTTGGTGCTTTTTCTCCTAGCGGAAAAATTGAATCATCTTGTGCAATTCCATAATTTGAAATTGCTATAATTAACAAAACAGTTTTTATAAATAATTTCATGTTTTTGTTTTTAATGACAAACCAACAATTTATAAATATTCACAAAACACACCTACACACTCAACTTATGCCACTTATTAGATTTCAAATACCAAAAACTTAAAATATAAATAGCCATCCAATAAAATATTTCAGAAGCCCAAGCCCACTCCAAACCTACCTGTAATTGTTTGATAGCAAATGTAACGTATAGCACATACGCAATGGCACAAACGGTCTGAATCATTAATCCATACAAAGTCGCTCCCGCTCCTGCCAATCCATTAAAGTAAATTCCACTCAAAGCAAATATCATTAAGATTCCAAATAACACATACAAAGTAGATTGAGCATCTCGAATCAAATCCAAATTGATTTCTCCAAAAAATGGATATAAACTATATTCAGGAAACATCACCACAGGCAACGATATTGCAAAAGTGACAATTAGACAAAGTACCGCTGTCTTCCATATTAATGGCATCACTTCTTCCTTCCTATTTTGACCGATAAGATTACTCACCATCGTATTGACTCCAGATGCAAATCCCCAAGTCGGAATCGATAACACTAAATATACAATTCGCATCATACTCGTAATCGCAGATTCTTTCTCTCCTAAATTTTCTACCAAACTAAAAAAGAAAAACCAACTTCCCATTCCTACAACTGCTTGCGCAACGATAGGCATAGATAATTTTTGTTGCTGCTTAATGATGTCAAAATCAATCTTTGGTAATTTGAATAAATTATAATCAACTGACTTTTTATCAAAATAAATGTACCCAACAAACAAAACAAATGCAACTGCCTCTGCTATCGAACTTGCTAATCCTGCTCCTCCAATTCCCATTTCAGGAAATCCAAAATTTCCAAAAATCAAAGCATAATTAAGTACGATATTAATCACCGCCAATATCAAAGTATCTATAACTATAAAAGTTGTCCTTGCTACACCTGTGTACAACGCAACGATTCCCACACCTACATAACTAAAGAAAACCCCCCAAGAACGGTACTTGAGGTAATCAACACATTTAAATAAAATATCAGGGGAATCTATGAAATAGGAAAAGAATTCTAATGCTCCATACTGCATAAACAAAAACATAAAAATCGCTAACGCCAATTCGAAATAGACCATCATATAAAAGGTCTTCCCTACTTCCTCTATAGCGCCTTCGCCCATTCGACGAGCTATCATAATTTGTCCTCCTTTCGAAAAACCAAATCCTACCGCAGCTATAATAAGATAAAATACTCCGACGATTCCTATTGCTGCCAAATCTGCTTCTGACAATCGTGCAAGAAATACTACATCAGTTGCAGCAATAACGTTTTGCACAGCACTACCCAACATGATTGGAGTGCTTATAGCGAGTATTTGGCGATATGAAGTGTTAAGTTGCATTACAGAAATGCAAGATTGCTATTATCGGATGAATGGCAAAATTTATTAGACATAAATTAATTTTTCATAGGAATTAAATAATTTTTTATCGTTTCTATGTACTTCAATAACGGTCGAATTCCTACATTTACATTATGAAATTTGTAGCTATTTCAGATACACATGGTTGTCATCGACAATTAGATTTACCTCAAGGAGATGTTTTGCTCCATGCAGGTGATGTATGCGATCAAGGTAACAAATCTCATATTGATGATTTTTTGAAATGGATAAGTGATTTAGATTTTAAATATAAAATATTTCTTCGAGGTAATCATGATATTGATCTAACTACCAAAAAATCATTATTAGATATTGAAATTCCTGAAGGTGTTCATCTTTTAGATAATTCTGGAATTACGATAGAAGGCATTCCGATTTGGGGCGTTTCGTTTCCTATGAACTGGTATGATGATACTTGGAAACCATTTCCCCAAAATACAAAAATATTAATCACTCATCAACCTCCGCATGGGATTTTGGATTTGACGCCTAATCATATTTCGAGAGGTCAAAAAGGTTTATTAGAACAGGTGCAAATATTAAAACCTAAAGTTCATCTTTTTGGACATATCCATGCGAGTTATGGACAACTGCAAACTGATGAAACGCTTTATATAAATGCCTCTGCTTATAAAGCTAGTGAACAGAAAATTGTGAATGAGCCTTTTGTTTTTGAAATTTAAATAAAAAAAAGAAATTATGAGAATTGTAGGATATGTAGAACATCCCACTTTAAAAATAACTGTATTTCAAATGGATAATAAATTGTCCATCAAATTTGAAACAGGTATGTATGAACAGACTTATAAGTTTAGAGCAACCGATGAATTAAAAACATTGGAACAAATCAAAACTTTAGTGGAAGGTGATTTTGTAAATAACGTGTTAACAGAATTTCAAAAAATGCATCAATTCAAAAATGATGCGCTTTCACAATTTTTACCGCAGGAAGAAGAGGATGAATTTGAGGAGATTATTTGAAGTTTGACGAGCTAATTTGTTTAGTTCGCATTACTTACTTACTTCGTAAGTTTTTTTATTTAAATTTAAAAACAATACACTTACAAAGTAAGTAATAAGTTGATTCGTCATCCCGTTTTTAAAACGGGACATACTTCTCAAATCCTTAGCGCAGCATTCCCTTTTTCTGAGATCCATAAAAAAACAAAAGCCATGAAGTCAAAGACTTCATGGCTTTTATATTTCTTATGGATGAAGATTAATATCTTCCACCACCACCACCGCCGTAGCCACCGCCGCCGCCATAACCACCTCTTCCACGTCCACCACCACCACCTCGGTTGTTATTTCTTGGTTCAGCTTTCTTAACAACAATAGTTCTTCCATCAATTTCAGTATCATTCAATGCATCAATTGCAGCTTGTCCTTCATCATCATTTGGCATTTCAACGAAACCGAAACCCTTGGATCGACCAGAGTCTCTGTCCATAATAATTTTCACGGATTCTACTTCACCGTGAGCTTCAAAAAGATCCTGTAGCGTACCCTCGCGAGTATCGTAATTTAATTTTGCTACGAAAATATTCATCTAAAAAAAATTTAAAAATTAAAAAAAAGGAGAAATCTAAAGTGAAGCAAAGTAAGAATTAGGGGCTAAAAAAGTAATAAAAATTATAACTCAAAATAGTACTAATAAAAATGCTAAACATTAAAAAACTCAATAAGCCTTACAAAGTTATTATTAAAAAATCATATTTCCTATTTTATTTTAATATCTACGAAAATATTTATCAATCATAAAAAGCTGAATATCAAACAAATACAAAATCAATTAATTAACATAAAATATAATTCCATTATATCCTTATCAAAAACTATAGTATTTTATTTAAGTTAAAAGCAGATTTAATATTTTTTTTTACGCTCTTTTTTGGGGTGAAATATCCGTGACAAAGTTTCAAACGGTGCAACGGTTTTACCAGTAATAAACAATTACGGTTTTCATTAAAACTCAAATTGATAAAAACTATCTAACCCTTGATTCCCAGTAGTATAACCACCTCCCAAATAAAGCGAATTACCAAGTACAAACGAAAACATTTTATTACTATTTTGAATTGGTAGGTCAGCAACTTTCTCCCATGAATCATCTGTAACATTATATTTCCAAAGGTCAGAATTTTGTTCAGCTAGTCCAGTCGTTGAACTAGTGCCTATTCCTAGACCAATATATCCTTCTCCATTATAGACGAAACTAATTCCATTTCTTCTTGCATTACCAGGGAAGTTATTTTTTTGAGTCAAAGTATTTGTAGGAAAATCATATTCCCAAATCTCACTACTATTTTGATTTTGTGCAAAACTATTATCATTTCCCATTCCTATAATTACTTTTTCATCAAGTTGAAAATGGAACAAACCAAAAGCAGCTAAAGTTGGTAGCTCCCCAATTACTTCCCAAGGAGTAGAAGCATCAGGGGTAAATTGCCTGACTTTATTATTATTACCAGAATTGAAACCAAAAGGATTATTTCCAATTACATAACCTTTTCCATCATAAGCAAATGCAGCACTTACTTCAAGATGTTCATAACTTTGAGGTAGTGTAATTGGTAATTCGGAATGAAAAGTTACATTTCCATTTTGAGGATTATATTCATATATCTTTTTCTTCTCTGTATCATTATTAATATTACCTGAATATTCACCTAAGCCTGTATAAAAAACATCATCTATTTCAAATACAAATCCTCCTCCTCTTTCAGGCCATAATTGAGATGCAAGTGTCCAAGTTTTGGTTGCTGGATCAAATTCCCATAATTCATTTGGGAAATGAAATTGATCAGTTAACACTCCTCCTCCAACATAACCTTTTCCATTATGAGTGAAACTTACCATCCTCGCTAATTTTCCAAATGGTAACGGTTCTAGCTGAGTTAGATTTTCTGGAAATATTTGCCCAATAGCAACTAACAAAATATAAGTATCAATATTAACGCCATCACTCGCAGTTAAATTTACATTATATGTACCAGCTTGTGTATAACCATGAATTGGTTCTTCTTCAGTTGAAGTCGTTCCATCATCAAATTCCCATAAATACTCCGTTGCATTCAATGAATAATTCCGAAAGGTTACTGTTCCAAATTCGATTATTGGAGTTGTAAATCTAGCTTCGGGAAATAGATCAGCCTCATCATTTTTACATGAAATGATTAAGAACATATTTAAAAAAATAAAAAGCAATATCTTTTTCATATTAAATTATGTATTGAGTTGATTCGGTTGACGGTCAACCAAACAAACTCTATTAAAAATCATATCTATAAAACTCATCCAACCCTTTCCCTACCGAAGAATATCCTCCTCCAAAATAAAGTGAATTACCAAGTACAAATGAAAACAAATCGTTATTAGTTTTGATAGGCGCATTAAATATAAGTTCCCATGAATCGTCTGTAACATTATATTTCCAAAGATCAGAATTTTGAAATAGCTGACCTGTCACAAAATCTCGACCTTCTCCAAATCCAAAATAACCTTCTCCATTATAAACGAAACCAATTCCATGTTTTCTATGATTCCCTGGAAAATCATTTTTTCTAATCCACTCATTAGTAGTGATATTATATTCCCATATTTCTTGATTAGATACATTAGTCGAAAACAAATTAGAATTCCCTAATCCAATAATTACTTTTTCTCCCAAATTAAAATTAAACAAACCGTAATTACCTTGACATGGATATTGACCTATCTCTTTCCAACTCGGTATTTCATCAGGATCAAATTCCCATATTCTTTTTTCATCAGGTTCTAATTCATTTCGACCTAATAAATACCCTTTTTCATTATAAGAAAATGTTGACGCTGCTGGCATCGGATTGGAATTAAAAGCATTGGCATAAGGTACTTCCGTGTCCAATTCGATAATTTGATTTTGAGGATCATATTTATATATCGCATTGACACCATTTGGATTTGTAGTGCTAAATCCTAAACCTGTATAAAACAAATCATCTACTCTAAATATAATTCCACTAATAGAAAAAGGCCAATCATTTAAAATCTCAGTCCAAGTATTCGTATCAGGATCAAATTCCCAAAGTTCATCAGAGGAAATAAACGTAGAGGAAGTTGCAGAATTAAGAATGATATGATAACCTGCTGCAACATATCCTTTTCCATTATAGGTAAAACTTACCATGTTGGCGGCATTTCCAAATGGAGGCGGATCAAGTTCATGAAGGTTAGCAGGCATAACTTGTCCTATCGCAACGATTAATACGTAAGTATCAGAATCATCATCATTAGTAGCAGTCAGTTTGACATTGAATACTCCTACTTGTTGATATTCATGAATAGGATCTTTTTCAGTTGAAGTCGTTCCATCATCAAATTCCCAAAAGTACTCCGTAGCATTCAATGAATGATTTCGAAAGGTAACTGTTCCTAATTCTATAATTGGAGTTGTAAATCTGGCAGAAGGTAAGTCCTTATCTTTTTTACAGGAACTGATAAAAACTAAATACAGAAAAATGGTTAGTGTTATTTTTTTCAATTTGTCTTTTTCTATTTTATTTACAAATTAATAGACATCTTTTTCTTCGAAAAAGATAGTTAGTTTTTAAATAAAATTTAATATTCTTACCTACATTATTCTAATAATCCCACATATCTATCATTTTATCTAAAAATGTACTACAAATATCGTAGATAGTTTATTTTTGCAGAACATTTTGTCAAAATAAAACGTGTAACTATAACGAGGGATAAATCAATAAATTCCTCTATTTTTAAGTCTAATCAATTAATCAAAAATATAATATGAAAGATTTTGTAAAATTCGTTTTCGCTTCCTGTCTTGGAGTATTCCTATCTGGAATAGTATTGTTTTTTATGGGAAGTAGCATGGTTGCGAGTATGGTAAGCGGCATGGAAGATAAACCAAGTGCTAAACCAAACTCTGTTTTAAAAATAAGTCTTAAAGCGCCCCTTCCTGAAAGAACTAATAATGTACAAGTCAATAGTTTTGACATAGAGATGGATGGTGTATTAGGTTTACATGATTTAGTAAGAAGTATTCGTCATGCAAAAACTGACGATGCAATTCAAGGAATCATGATTGACTTAAGTAGTGTAGGTTTAGGTCAAGCCAATGCTCAATATTTAAGAGATGAAATTGTCAGTTTTAAAGAGAGTGAGAAATTTGTGATGGCATACTCAGATGCTTATACCACAGGAACTTATTATCTAGCTTCTGCTGCTGACAAAGTTTATATCAATCCATTTTCGATTATGCAATTTGACGGCTTCGCTGCGTCTATTCCTTTTTTCAAAGGATTCTTAGATAAAGCTGGTATCAAAATGCAAGTCAAATATGCAGGTCAATTTAAAAGTGCAACGGAACCTTATCGACTATTTAAAATGAGTGATCAAAATAAACTTCAAGTAAAAGAATACTTAGAAGGTATGTATAAAATTTACTTAGACGATATTGCTGCTTCTCGTAACATGACTCCTGCAAAACTAAGAAGTGTAGCTAACGAGGGTATCATGTTAAATTCCAAAGAAGCTGTATCAAGTGGTTTAGTAGATGGTGTAAAATATAAAGACGAAGTATTAGAAGAATTGAGAACTCAATTAGGTTTAGATGATGATGCAAAAATTCCTACTATCGGATTGTATGATTATGCTGCCGCAGTTGGTAGTCAAGTCGATTATAGTTCTAGTAACAAAATTGCAATTGTATATGCGGAAGGAACTATCGTAGATGGTGAAGGAGAACTTGGAAGTGTAGGTGGTGCGAAGTATGCTCGTATGATTAGAAAAATTCGCCAAGATGATAATGTAAAAGCTATCATCATTAGAGTCAACTCAGGCGGAGGTAGCGGAATGGCTTCTGAAAATATTTGGAGAGAAATAGAACTCGCTAAAGCAGATGGAAAAACAGTAATCACTTCGATGGGTGATGTTGCTGCTTCGGGTGGTTATTATATTGCTTGTAACTCGGATGCGATTTTAGCGCAGCGAAATACGATTACAGGTTCTATCGGAGTATTTACAATGATTCCAAGTGTACAAGATGGTATGAAGGAACATTTAGGAATCGAATTCGATACGGTTAAGACGACTAAATTTGCAACGAGCATCACGCCGTTTTTTGATATGTCTCCTACTGAAGGTGATAGACTTCAAAAGTTTACAGATGAATTTTATGACCACTTCTTATTGAGAGTATCTGAAGGTCGAGGTAAAGATAAATCTGCTATTCATGAAGTGGCACAAGGTCGAGTTTGGACTGGCGAAAAAGCATTGGAGTTAGGTTTGGTTGATAAATTAGGAAACTTAGATGATGCGATTGCACTTGCTGCTGCTAAGGCTGGTATCGAAGATTATAGATTAAAAGAGTATCCTGATGTGAAGGAACCTTTACAACAACTTTTAGATGACATCGCTGGTAAAGGTGATAATGAACCAATGGCAAAAGCTGCAATTGAAAAAGCATTAGAATCTGAATTTGGTGAAATGTATCCTCATGTAAAAGCAATGAAAGAAATGATGCAAACTAGAGGTGTACAGGCTAGAATGCCTTATATGATTACAATTGATTAGTATCAATTTTGAATTTTGAAATTGTTATAACAATACATTTTCATTTTTTAAAAAGCCATCTTCGAATTTGTTCGGAGATGGCTTTTTTTTATCTTTACTTTGTCCCGTCCTAAAATAACAATATACTTACGTAGTAAGTATACAATAAGCCAAATCGTCAAATTCGAATGTTCATTTCATAAATTATTTATATTTTAAAATAAAAAAAATGCCACCTTACAAAGAACTCCCCTCTCCTCCCGAAAAAATTTCATCAGGAGCAATCCTAGCAAGGATGATAGATGGAATCGGTTTTCGTTATCAAGTTGCAACAGATGGTTTGACCGATAACGAAGTTAACTTTCTTCCTACCGATGGAAGTATGAATATGATTGAGTTATTAGAGCATATTTACAAAGTACTATTCTGGGGATACCGTGCATGTGATGACCAATTGGAATATCGAAAAGATTTAGCGACGTATGATGATTATAGAAATGAAACACTCGAAATTTGCCAGGCATTTAAGAAGAAACTTTTAACGATGTCAGATGAAGACCTTAATCAGATTTCTATTTTTCTAAAAAGAAAAAACAAGACATTTACATTTTGGTATTTAATTAATGGTCCTATTGCTGATGTCTTAACTCATATTGGGCAAATTAATAGTTGGAGGAGAATTGCGGGAAATCCTGTTGCGAAAATTAGTCCTTTTGATGGGAAGAAATTTTAAAAAAAGAAATAAGGGAACGCTGCGCTAAGGATTTGAGAAATATGTCCTGTTTAAAAACGGGATGACGAATTAACTTGTTTTACTTACTCCGTAAGTGTATTGTTTATTTATAAATAAAAAACTTACGAAGTAAGTAGTTGAGTTGTAAGTAGCTAGCCATAAGAAACCACGTTTTATAAGAATATCTTTTTCCGATACCTGCCTGCCGGCAGGCAGG
>JALZVK010000284.1 GCA_023301005.1 Saprospiraceae bacterium
TCCATATATTTACTATTCATCTAATTTCTCTATATTTAGGAGTTAAATGACGTCACCCACTTTTTACATTTCAGAAACTACGTAGTAAAATCCTAATTCATCAAGTTTTTAAAAACCAACCAATTCAATATGAAAAATTTTACACTAAAACTTTTGCTCTTAGCAACTCTTTTTATTTGTTTTAATTTAGAGACAAATGCTCAGAGCAATACCGACTATGATATTTTATTAAAAACAGAAACGATTCGTCTTGCCGATGATTTTGATAATTCTAATTATTCGCCAGCTGTCAATGCTGATGAAATTGTAGAAGGAAAATACTTTCGGTTAATTCAGTTTTATGAAATTCCAAATGATGATTTACAACAAAGAATAAAAGATTTAGGAATTGAATTGTTAGTGTATATTCCAAACAAAGCATATTACGCAAGTCTGCCTGCTAACTTGGATTATGATCAAATTAAAACACTTCCGATTCGTAGTTTTTCCAAAATCGAAAATAAATGGAAAGAAAGTGAAGCTGTTCAATTAAAACATTTTGATGGTTGGGCTCAAACAAGTAGAGCGGTAGACTTAGATATTTTTCATTTTAAAAATGTAACAAAAGATTTCTCGAAGAGAACATTGGAGTCATTAGGTGCAGTTGTACAGCAAAGTGCAGACTTTAGTAATTATCTCCAAATCAAAATTCCTCTTACATCTTTGGATGCGATAAGCAGTTTACCTTTCATATATTCTGTCGATCAAATTTCTGACCCAGGTGAACCTGAACATGAAGAAGGAAGAAGTATTCACCGTGCTAATATGATAGATGCGGAGTTCCCTTCAGGACGACACTATAATGGAGAAGGTGTAAAAGTATTGGTAAGAGATGATGGAGCAGTTGGTCCTCATATTGATTTTCAAGGAAGACTTTTTCAAGATCTTGCAGGTGGTGGAACGCATGGTGATAGAGTAGCAGGTGTATCGAGTGGTGCAGGTAATTTGGATCCTACGATGAGAGGTTCGGCAACAGGTACAGATGTATATGTTGATGATTACCAAGCTAACTTTATGAATGGAGTACTGGACTTACATCAAAATGAAGGAGTAGTAATAACTAACTCTTCTTATGGTAATGGATGTAATGCAGGTTACAATGCCAATTCGAATATTGTAGATATGATGATTTACGAAAACCCAACTTTGATGCACGTATTTTCTACGGGTAACTCAGGGAATAGTGATTGTAGTTATGGAGCTGGTGCAGGTTGGGGAAATATCACAGGTGGTCATAAGATAGGTAAAAATGTAATTTCAGTAGGAAGTGTAGTAGTGAATGGTAACCTCGTAGGAAGTAGTAGTCATGGACCTTCGGAAGATGGCAGAATTAAACCTGACATTTGTGCGAATGGACTAGTGAACTCTACGAATCCTGACAATGATTATGCAATAGGAACTTCAGGTACTTCATTTGCATCGCCTTCTGCGATGGGAGTGATGGCTCAATTATATCAAGCTTATAGAGAATTGAATAGTGGTGTTACTCCTGAGTCAGCATTGCTAAAAGCGGTAATGTTGAACACAGCACAAGACGTAGAAAACAAAGGTCCTGATTTCCGTACAGGTTGGGGAATCGTTAATGCTTTCCGTTCTGTTTTATTATTGGAAGATGAAAGATATTTTGATGATAACATTAGTCAAGGTGAAACGAATACTCATCAAATAGATATTCCAGATGGTACTCGACAAGTACGTATGATGTTATATTGGATGGATCGAGAGGCAATGGCTAATGCTCAAACTGCATTGATTGATGATTTGGATTTAGTCGTAACTGCACCAGGTGGAACGACTCATTTACCTTGGGTTTTAGATCCAACTCCTAACCCTGCAACGCTTAATGCATTGGCAACTAATGGAGCAGATCACTTAAATAATATGGAACAAGTATCTATTGATAATCCAGCAGCAGGAACTTATACATTGGATGTTAATGGATTTGGATTACCTTTTGGAAATATCAAATACTATGTTGTTTACGAATTTATTTCTGACGAAATCACAGTTACTTATCCAAATGGTGGAGAAGGTTTAGTACCTGGAGAAGAAACATTTATTCATTGGGATGCATTTGAAGAGACAGGTAATTATACTTTGGAATATACAACTGATGCTGGTGCAAGTTGGAATATGATTGCTAATGTAGCAGGAGATGCTCGATTATATGAATGGACAATTCCTTCGGCATTTTCAGGTCAAGTAAAAGTAAGAGTAAGTCATAGTAGTAATGGTTTTACGGATATGAGTGATGAGAATGCAACGATTGCTGTTTTGCCTACCAATGTACAAATAGACGAAGTTTGTTTTGATTTTGTTAAAATAGAATGGGACGGAGTAACTAATGCAACTTCTTACGAAGTTTTTCAATTAGGAGAAAAATACATGGAGTCAGTAGGAACAACGACAGATTTATTTTTTAGTATTTCTATAACAGATCCATTAGAAGAACAATGGTTTGCAGTAAAAGCTTTAGGTGATAATGGATTGGCAAGTCGTCGAACTATTGCGATAGGTTATCTTGATGGACAATTGGATTGTGCGTTACCAATTGACTTAGCATCAGTAGAACCGATTAGTCCTACAGTAGGAACTAACTTTGCTTGTGAAGCTTTTGATGAATTCGTAATGTTTGAATTTGAAAATGCAGGGCAGACTAGTCTAGCAAATTTTGAAGTTTCATACCAATTTGATAATCAAGCAGTAGTAACAGAAACTTATACAGATTCTTTACATCCTGACCAGTCGGTGGTTTATACATTTGTTACACCTATTCCATTCACTATTTCAGGTTCGCATGAATTAAAAGTTTGGATTAACGACCCTGCTGATCCAGCACAATTTAATGATACATTGACAGTAGATTTTGATGTGACAATTGATTCGCCTGTAGGATTAAATGTGATGGAAGATTTTGAGTCAGGAGTATTTCCTCCTGCTAGTTGGAGAGTAATAAATCCTGATGCAGGAACGACTTGGGAGGCACAAGAAACTACAGGTCCAGATGGAACAATCACTACTACTGCACATATTAATAATTATTTCTATAATGCACCAGAACAGATAGACGAATTAATTCCAATGTCTCTTGATTTAACAGGTGTACAAGCTCCAACGTTGAGCTTTGATTATGCTTATGTACCTTTTAGTGCAACTCTTTTTGATTCTATGAAAGTAGAAATACATGGTAATTGTGGAGATCAATTATCAGCAGTATTATTTGCAGAAGGTGGCCTTGGTTTGGCAACATTGCCTAGTCCTAGTAACGCTAACTGGGCACCTCAGTCAGCTGACGAATGGGAAAATGTAGTATTAGATTTATCCATGTTCATGGATGATACGATTACGGTAAAATTTGTAGGAGTTAATGGTTATGGAAATAATCTATATTTAGATAATATAAATATTGCAAGTGCAGCATTTCCGCCAGTTGCAGGTTTTGATATGTCTACGACAGAGGTATGTGTCAACCAACCAATAACATTTACACCGACTACACCCGCAGTAGGAGGAACTACTTTCAATTGGAATTTTGGAACTAATGCTGCGCCATTTACTACTTCAACCGATCAAGGACCGCATGAGATTTCATTTTCTACTCCAGGTACTCAAACGATTTCGATGGAAGTCACGAATCCTTTTGGAACAGATATGATTACTCAAACGGTAAATGTAGTTGACTTACCTACATCTAATTTTACATTTACGAATACACTTGGAGAGTATAATTTCCAAAACTTATCAACAGGAGCGGATAGCTACCTTTGGGAATTTGGAAATGGCTTAGGTGCTATTGACGAAAATCCAAGTCATACCTATGATATAAGTGGAACTTATACCGTAACGCTTTCAGCTATTTCTGATATTTGTGATACTTCAATTGTTTTCACACAAACGATAGAAGTTATCATCACCGATGTAGATGACTTGAATAATAACTTCACGATTGATGTTTTCCCTAATCCTAATGATGGAATTTTTCATGTGAAAATAGAAAGCGAGGAAGCAGAGGATTTCCAAATCGAATTGTTTGATATGAATGGACGACGTTTGAATGATTTTATTATAGAAAATAAAAACAATACAGTTACGGAAGTGTTCGACGTTCAGCACCTTTCGCAAGGTGTTTATTTCTTAAAAGTAAAAACGGATAACGGAGTTAGTATACGGAAGGTTGTTGTTCAATAAATTTACTAATTGAAAATGGAAAATTAAGAATTAAAAATTGTCGAATAGCTTAACAAGTCTATTCGACAATTTTCTATTTTCCATTTTTAATTTTCAATTAAATCAATCTAATTAAAATAAATATGAAAAATTCTTTATCACATTTGTTCTTTTTTGTAACCATACTTTTACTGAGTACCTCAAGCCAATTAACTGCTCAAAATAGTACAGTTAATTATAATTTGATTTTACAAAAAGAACAGAAAGTAGTTTCTGAAAATTTTCAAAATTTTTTGGAAAGAGATAATATTCAACCTAATGAAATTATCAATGGAAAATATTACAGACTCATTCAATTTTTTGAAATACCAACCGATAATGAAAAAGCAGCAATGGAAAATTTAGGAATTGAATTCCTTAGTTATTTTCCAAGTCGTGCATATATCGCATCTATTCCTAGTAATTTAACAAAATCGAAATTAGAAAATCGAGGAGTTAGAGCAATCCTCCCGATTGATATTTCTATGAAAAAAGATAAGAGTCTAATCAACTTAGATCTAGCTCACGAATCAGTACATAGTGATGATGCCGAGATATTATTAGGATTCCATAAAGATGTTGATATGGATTGGGTAGAGCGAACATTGAGACAAGAAGGAGTGAATGTATTGTTGCCAATGCTTGAATCTAAAACGATGAATATTTTTATTCCAATAGATGATATTGATAAAATTGGAGAACTGCCATTTGTATCGCACATCGCAATCATGCCAACAAAAGGAGAGCCTGAAGATTTGAGAGGAAGAAGTTTACATAGAGTCAATCAGATAGATTCTGAATTTGCCAGTGGAATGCATTTCAATGGTGAAGGAGTTTCAGTTCTTGTAAGAGATGATGGATTAGTAGGACCTCATATTGATTTTAAAGGAAGAGATATTCAGAGTGTAGGTAGTGAAGATGGAACAATTCATCATGCTGATGGTGTAGCTGGTGTCATGGCAGGTGCGGGTAACTTAGACCCGGATATGAAGGGAATGGCAACACATTCCGAAATGTTTGTGATTAACTACTTTGATGATTTTCAACAAAATTTGATTTCACTTAATCTACATCAAAATGAAGATGTATTAGTAGTTAACTCTTCTTATAGTAATGGATGTAACGCAGGTTATACCGCTATTACAGAGACTGTTGATAGACATATATTTCAAAATCCTTCTTTCCTTCATGTATTTTCCGCAGGTAACTCTAATAATCAAGATTGTGATTACGGAGCAGGTAATCAATGGGGAAATATTACAGGTGGACATAAGCAAGGAAAAAATGTAATAGCTACTGCTAATGTTTTTGAAAATGCTGTTATAGCAAATTCAAGTAGTAGAGGTCCAGCTCATGATGGAAGAATCAAACCAGATATTACTGCGAATGGTCAAAATCAAAATTCTACAGATCCATTTAATCAGTACGCTCCATTTGGAGGTACGTCAGCTGCTGCACCTGGAGTAGCGGGAGTTGCTGCACAATTGCACCATGCTTACCGAGACTTCAATGGTGGAACAACTGCTTCTGCAGCGTTGATCAAAGCAACGCTTATGAATACTGCGAATGACCTTGGAACTGTTGGACCTGATTTTACATTTGGATGGGGACACTTAAATGCTTACCGTGCAGTAAAGTTATTAGAAGATGGACGACATGAGACAAGCATGATTTCACAAGGTGATAATAACATACATACAATTACAATTCCTTCGGGAGCAGTTCAAGTAAGAGTAATGTTATACTGGAATGAATTAGCATCTAATCCTAGTACTGGAAAAGCATTGATTAATGATTTGGATATGGTAGTAACTTCGCCAGATGGTTCTACTCAATTACCTTGGGTACTTGATGATACGCCTAATCCTACAACTTTAGCTTTACCTGCTACAAATGGTGAAGACCATTTGAATAATGTAGAGCAAGTAGTATTTGAAGATCCTGCTGCTGGTGATTATACGATTGATGTTAATGGATTTGAAGTTCCTTTTGGACCTCAAGAATATATTGTTCTTTATGAAATTATTACAAACGAAATTACAGTTACTTACCCAATCGGTGGAGAAGGATTAGTACCGGGAGAACAAGAGCGATTACGTTGGGATGCATTCGGTGATGATGGACAATTTACAGTTGACTATACAATTAATGATGGAGCAAGTTGGCAAAATATCAATACTGTTGACGGAGATGATAGAATGTTACTTTGGACACCTCCTAACGGTGATATTTCAGGAGAAGTAAGAGTAAGAGTAAGCCGTAATGGATTTCAAGATGAGAGTGATGCAAATCTTTCTATTTGTAGAATTCCTAATGGATTAGACATTGAACAATTTTGTCCAAACTTTATGCGAGTATCATGGAATCCAGTTGCAAATGCAACTGGTTATGATGTATTTTATTTAGGTGAAACTCACATGGATTCTATCGGTACTACGACGATGACTGAATTTGATATTCCATTACCTACACCATTTGGGGATCATTGGTTTTCAGTACGAGCTAAAGGTGATAATGGACTAAGAGGTAAGCGTGCGATTGCTGAAAGATATGATGGAGGATTATTGAATTGTGTATTAAATAATGATGTAGCAACTACTCAAATATTTTCACCAAGCGTAACGAGTATCGTATCCTGTGACCCTGTTACAGATGTAATTTCTATACAAGTAGAAAATACGAGTATCAATGATCAACCAGTATTATCGTTTGGTTATCAGATAGATAATCAACCTCCTGTAACAGAAGCATTTAGTGGAATATTAGCAGTAGGTGATGTGATACAGCATACATTTGCAACTCCAGTAGACTTTACGACTTCAGGAGTTTTCCAACTCAAAACATGGAGTACAATTCCTAATGATGATGTATTTTTTAATGATACGATTGTACGTGATATTATTGTTAGCCTTGGAGAAGTAGGAACGCCTGCTCCAGATTTTTTCGAAAATTTTGGAGGAAATGCATTCCCTCCTCAAGATTGGTTTTCTTCTAATCCAGATGGATCATTTGGTTGGGAACAAATCCAAGTAATAGGACCTAATGATAATCAAACTAATGCAGCATTAGTTCGAAATCGTTTTTATGAGCAACCAGGACAGCGTGATGAGTTGTTTAGTATTCCTCTTGATTTATCTAATATTGATAATCCAATATTGACATTTGATTTAGCTTATGCACTTTTTACTAGTACTTGTTCTGATACATTAATAGTGGAAGTATATACGGAATGTGGAGATGTATTTCAAGAAGAAATTTATAACAAGTCAGGTTCTGAATTGACAACAGATGGATTTTCACCAAGTAATTGGTTACCAACTGATGAAAGCGATTGGAGAAATGAACTTGTACTTTTAACCGATTACATCGGAGATACTGTTTTAATTAAATTTGTCAACGTAACAGGTAATTGTAATAACCTTGTTATAGACAATGTTAATATTACCAACTTTGCACCTCCGAATGCAGCATTTATTGCATCACCTTCACAAGTATGTGTAGGAGAGGATATATCTTTTAATAATAACTCAAGTGGAGCATTGGCAAGTTATACTTGGACATTTGGACAAGGAGCAACTACAGCTATATCTACTGAGCAAAATCCTGGAGATGTATTATATATTACACCAGGAGATAAAGAGGTAAGATTAATTGTCACTAATCCTTTGGGAAGTGATACTTTAATTCAAATCGTTACTGTATTAGATGATCCATCTGCTGACTTCGATGTTGACCAAGTTGGATTAGGTTATCAATTTACAAATACCTCAGACTTCGCAACTGATTTCTTATGGGACTTTGGAGATAACTTCACAAGTACAGAAGAGAATCCTTTCCATGCTTATGCGAATGCAGGAACATTTAATGTACAATTGACTGCGTCAAATATTTGTTCTAATGATTTTAAATTTGAAAATGTAAATGTTACGGTAACAGATGTTGAGGACTTAACAAATGATGTTAAACTCCAAATCATTCCTAACCCGAACGATGGCGTATTTAAATTAAAAATAGAAGATGTTCTTTCAAGAACATTAGATATTGAGATATTAGATGTTCAAGGTCGCAAGGTCGGAACTTGGAAAACTCAGAGTGTATCAGGAACTACATTCTTCCCAATCGAAAGAGAGGGTTACCCTTCAGGTATTTATTTTGTAAAGATTAAAGATGAGAATGGAGCGAGAGTTTTAAGAATGACGGTACAGTAGAGAAGAATTGAAATAAAATAAAAAAGGCTGTCTAAGAAATTAGACAGCCTTTTTTTATTTATACAAAGATTAGAAAAGTGAGTAGAGATTATTTTCATTGAGTAAAAAGAGAATCTTAAAAGACTTCATCTTGTCCCTCATCTCTCATTCCTATTCTCTCATCTAAAAAAAAGTCCTAAAACATTTCGATAGAAGAAAAATGAAATGCAGCTTCTTTCTTTGCATTACGATCAGAGTCAGCACCATGTACTGCATTCTCTCCGATACTCTTAGCATATTTTTTTCGGATAGTTCCTTTAGCAGCTTCTTTAGGATTAGTTGCTCCGATTGTTTTTCTATAATCTTCAACTGCATTATCTTTTTCTAAAACAGCAGCAACGATAGGACCACTAGTCATGAACTCAACTAGTTCATCATAGAAAGGTCTTTTCTTATGTACGCTATAAAATTCTTGAGCAGCAGTTTTAGTCAATTGCGTTTTTTTCATCGCAACGATTCTAAAACCTGCTTTATTAATATGTGCTAAAATAGCTCCGGTATGTCCAGCTTTAACTGCATCCGGTTTAATCATCGTGAATGTGATTTTACCTGCCATAATTTGTTATATATTTTAAAAAATGAAATCAATAAATAATTTGTTTTTTACTTTCGTAAAAAAACGCTGCAAAAGTATCATTTAATCCATAAAAATTATCAATTTCGCACTCTAGTTTTTGGGATAATTTTTGATTCTTTATAAATCTCATTATCTTAGGAATGGTAATAAAATAGATTCAGAATTTTAGTTCGCATTCCTTAATAAAAAATAAGTAACTATTCTATTCAACCTCTTGAGAGTAATTACGTTGAATTGGTTACTAAAATAATATAGAAACTTAGGCATAGTAGTTTATGGAAAACATCAAAGAACTTAAGACACTTCTTTCAATACCACGAGATATAGTAATCACTTCACATCGTAATCCTGATGGAGATGCAATTGGTTCTTCTCTTGCCGTTTATCATTATTTAATCCGACAAGGCCATACGGTGGATGTAATTTTTCCATCGGAGTATCCTGATAATTTTGCTTGGATGCCTGATGCTGATAAAATTTTAATTCATGATATCGAACCAGAAGATGCGAATAGAGTACTCAAAAAAGCAGAAATTATTTTTGCATTAGATTATAACGCATTGGAACGAGTAGATAAAATGGGCGAAGTCATCGCACCACTTACCTGTAAGAAAGTTTTAATCGACCATCATTTATATCCTGAAAATTTTGCTGACTTTGTTTTGTCAGATACAACTGCAAGTTCTACTTGTGAGTTGATTTATGATTTCTTGGAAATGATGGAAGATAAAAAAGGAATAGATGTAACTGTCGGCGAATGTATGATGACAGGTATCTTGACAGATACAGGTTCATTCAAATATAGTACTTCTCCTAAGTTATTTAAAATTGTAGCGGAATTGTTAGAAAGAGGAGTGGACGATTATCTTTTGCAAGATGTTATTTTTAATTCAGTTACTGAAAAGCAACTTCGAATATTAGGACATGTATTGCATAATCGAATGGAGATTTTACCTGAATACAAAACTGGAATTTTTACTTTGACAAAAAAAGATTACGAAAGTTTTAATATACAACGTGGTGATACTGAAGGAATTGTCAATTATTTATTGATGATGAAAAATGTAAAAGTTGCAGTATTTATCCACGAGCAACCTAAGATTGTAAAAATATCAATGCGCTCCAAAGGAGATTTTTCTGTTCAAGAAATATGTAGAAAACACTTCCGAGGCGGCGGACATAAAAACGCTTCGGGTGGTGCTTCTTATTCGGGGTTAAGTGCTACTGTTAATAAATTTAAGCGGTTGTTGCCTGAGTATGCGGAGCAACTAGCTGCGTTGTAAAAAGATTTGAAAAAGGGAACGCTGCGCTATTCGAACATTCGAATTTGGAAGTTTGACGAATAATCTTGTTTTATT
>JALZVK010000285.1 GCA_023301005.1 Saprospiraceae bacterium
AGTATTTATGACGGTCTATTTTTCGTTTACTCTTCGTTACAAAAATACTCACTACCCGTTGGGGTAGCTCCGTTTTTTGTACCTCGATTAAACAAAAAAATAACCTCGGTCAAAATACCTGATTACTTATGTCCAAGTACTTAAAACGAATAACCCAATCTCAAATATATATTGAAATTTTTAGTGAAGACATTATATTCAGAAGCCAACTTAATCGGACCAAATTGCCGAATCAATATTCCAGCCTCTAATCCGACACCTGCGATATAATCTTTTTGAGCAGATTTAGTAAGGACAGTTCCTTCTTGAACTAGATTGAAATCATCCAACTCGAAGTAACCATAATTCGCAGTAGCAGATAAGAAATATCCATCGGAAGGTTCTATTTGAAATTTCAAACCAGAGAAAGCATAACGATTAGCCAACTGCTCCATATAATCGAAACCAACAAAATCTACCAACCGTTTTTGGTAGGGGAGATCGTTGCCGAGGTAAAATAGATTGATGTAATTACTTTGTTTTAATTGAGCATAACCACCTTGATTAAACCATTGTAAAGAAGTATGTTTTCCTAAAGGGAAAATTTGTCTGTATTCTATTTGTCCATAATAATTATCATTCGTGTTTTGGTCTATAAGATCATCTACTCGGTTTCTTAACTTTCCACTTAAAATATATTTTCCGTTGAAACCGATTTTATAACCTTTGGTTGGGAAATATTTTCTATTCAATTTATCTCTCGAATATTCGAAGAATAAATAACTCTGACTCAGATTTACATTTTCAAATTGTTGAAAAGTAAAAACCTCTTTTTGTACAAATATCTCAGTTCCCCAACCTAACCAAAGAGAAGAATGATTACTGATACCTGAATACAATCCAATTTGATCCGCAGCATGTTGCATCGCAAATCCATCTGCTAAATTATTATTTTCATAATAATCACCTGGATAAAAATTCCATTTCCCATCTATCCGAAAACCAAAGTTGGGGCGAGTATTTGTATGAATCAAATAATCTAAAAATATTCCTGGCGTTTCCGAAACTCTTAAATCAAGTGATAACCTCGAACCTTTCACCAACAGATTTCTAATAGTCGTATTTAAAAGAATAGCAGCATTAATATTTGTATCATAAAAACCTCCAGCTCTTACATATACATTGCTGTTCATTTTAGTTCTTACAAATAATTGATAACCATTTTCCTCAGGAAGTAATTTATAATCTACAAATGTGAAAAATCCACTAGCATACATACCCATCATTTTTTCGACTAATTCTCCATGAGTCAAAACCTGAGGCGTTTTGATTTTTAGTAGCCGTAAAAGTGTTGTTGAGTCAGAAGCTTCTTCTGCAAATTTGATAGAAGTGATATTTAGATTTAAAGGAAAGTCACGAATCTTATTTCTTTTCACTTGCGAACGATTGACGATTGCGAGTTTCTTTTTTAATGCTCTGATTTCAGGAAGTTTTTTTCGAGCTGCTCTTTCGCCTATTGCAATCAAAGAATCAACACTACTAAAATCCAAAGCACCTTGGTCATTAAGATCAGGCATAATTAATACATCAGATAATTTCTGTTGCTCCAATGTCGAACGAACCATACCGAAAGAAGTCGTTTGTCCGAGTACACCTAAGAAGGAAGTAAGTTCCTCTTTAGTTGCCAAAGGTGCGCCTACGTCAACTGCGATAACCAAATCAGCGCCCATATTTTTTACATCTTCCACAGGAAGATTTCTTACAAACATTCCATCAATTAAAGTTTTATCACCAATTTCCATAGGTTCAAATACCGTAGGAATACAAGCACTCGATCTCATAGCATCCGCTAAACTTCCACTATCAAAAAGATGCCCTTCGCCAGTTACCAAATCTGTGGCAAGACATCTAAAAGGAATATAATAATCATCGAAATTTTCTACATCATGAACAGGTGAGGTCAATTGAGCCAATAGCATTGACATTTTTGTTCCTTTGATAAAACCTTTTGGAACTTGGATTTTTCCATCTTCAAATGGAAAAGAAAATTGGTAGCGTTCCTTAATTTCTTTAGCCTCGATAGGTTTAGCATTTCGAGATGCATCGTCATTAAAGTAATCGAGCCAAGGCGTTTCTTTTGCTAATCGTTCTAAATCAGCAGTCGTATAACCGATGGCATATAATCCACCTACGATACTTCCCATACTAGTTCCAGAAATGAAATGAGGTTCAATTCCTTCTTCTTCTAATACTTTTAAAACTCCAATATGTGCTAAACCTTTAGCACCGCCGCCGCTTAATGTTAAACCTAATTTTGGAGCAGGTTGTTGAGCTATTACCGTTATAGATAATAACATTGTTATTAAGGATGTTAAATAAATTCTCATATAATGTTTGATAGTTTATGTTTTTTTACAAAAATAGAAGATTTTGTGGTTCTGTTTAAATTTTAAAGAATTTCGTTATTATTTAGATGAGAGAACAGAGAATTAGATGTTAATATGCAAAAGCGTATAATTTCTTAAAAGCATTCTTTTTTCTCTCAAAAA
>JALZVK010000286.1 GCA_023301005.1 Saprospiraceae bacterium
TCTCTTGTTTCGATAGGAAAAGCATCCTTATAAATTTTAAGGACTTGTTTTGCAAAATCTGATTTCGCATTTGTAATCTCAATTAATTCTAAATCTTCTAAAGTAAAATCGTTCCTCATTTTAATTATCTATTTTTTTGGCAAATCAAAAGTATCCAAAACTATTTATTTAGCCTACTAGTAAAAAAATAAAAGCTTACTGAAAATTCATCCAGTAAGCTTTCTCATTTTTATAACAATAGTATTACGAACTACAATTGCTCCTGAAAGTACTTCACAAAATCATCCATAGACATCGCACCCACATCTCCCTCTCCTTGCTTCCGTACACCAACCGTTCCAGCCTCTTGTTCTTTCTCACCAACGATTAGCATAAAAGGAATTTTCTTTACCTCATTGTCTCGGATTTTTTTACCAATTGATTCTGTACGAGTATCTATGATTCCTCGAATATCATGAACTGCCAAAGCATCTTGTACCTTATAAGCATACTCATTATATTTATCACTCAATGGCAAAATCGCAAATTGCTCAGGTGCCAACCATAATGGAAATTTACCACCACAATGTTCAATCAACACACCCATGAATCTTTCCATACTTCCAAACGGCGCACGGTGAATCATAACAGGTCGATGCTTCTCATTATCCGCTCCAACATATTCTAATTCAAATCGCTCAGGTAAATTATAATCAACTTGAATAGTACCCAATTGCCAGCTACGACCCAAAGCATCTTTTACCATAAAGTCCAACTTAGGTCCATAGAATGCAGCTTCACCTAATTCAGTTATAGTTTCCAAACCAACTTCTTGAGTTGCTTCGATAATTGCACGTTCTGCCTTTTCCCAATTTTCATCGGAGCCAATATATTTTTCTTTATTATTTGGATCACGTAATGAAATTTGAGCAGTAACATTTTCAAAACTAAATTTCTTTAAAACATACATCGTCAAATCTAACACATCTAAAAACTCAGTTTTCAATTGGTCAGGTGTACAAAACAAATGCGCATCATCTTGAGTAAATCCTCTTACCCGAGTCAATCCATGTAACTCTCCAGTTTGCTCATAACGGTAAACTGTACCGAACTCAGCAATTCGCAAAGGCAACTCTTTATATGACCTCGGACGATTTCCAAATACCTCACAATGGTGAGGGCAATTCATTGGTTTTAATAAAAACTCTTCGCCATCTCTTGGCGTATAAATTGGTTGAAAACTATCCTCGCCATATTTTTCATAATGACCAGAAGTTATATACAAATCTTTCTTTCCGATGTGCGGAGTAATCACAGGTTGATAACCTCTTTTGATTTGTTCCTTTTTCAAAAAGTCTTCTAATCGAGTTCTAAGCGCAGTTCCTTTTGGTAACCAAATCGGAAGACCAGCACCTACTTTTTCCGAAAACATAAACAACTCCATTTCTTTACCTAACTTTCTGTGGTCACGTTTTTTCGCTTCCTCCAGCATATGTAAATACTGTGTTAGATCTTTATTTTTTGGAAATGAAATTCCATAGATACGAGTCATTTGATTTCTAGTATCATCACCTTGCCAATAAGCTCCAGCTACTTTCATCAATTTGACAGCTTTTATTTTTGAAGTGTTAGGCATGTGAGGACCTCTACACAAATCCACAAAACCTCCTTGAGTATAAAGTGTCAATGCTTCATCTGCTCCTCTTTTTTCAATCAATTCTATTTTGTATTCGTCTCCTTTATCTTGGAAAAGTTTTAATGCTTCTTCTCTTGAAATATCTTGACGAACAAAATCATTTTTCTGCCGAGCCAATTCCAACATCTTATCTTCGATTTTCTTAAAATCATCAGTAGATATTTTTTGATCGCCAGCATCTACGTCATAGTAAAAACCATTTTCGATAGCAGGTCCAGTTCCTAATTTGATTCCAGGGTAAACTGCTTCTAATGCTTCCGCCATCAAATGCGCTGAAGAGTGCCAAAAGGTTTTCTTCCCTTCCTTATCATTCCAGGTCAATAACTGCACCGTCGAATCTTCATCAATTGGTCGCATGGAATCCCACACTTCACCATTTACTTTTGCGGAAAGTACATTCCGTGCTAATCCTTCGCTGATGGATTGAGCAACTTGCATAGCAGATGTTCCTTTTTCATATTCACGAACACTACCATCTGGAAGAGTAATTTTTATCATCGTCATTCTTTTTGCAGAATTTTAATTTAAAAAAACTGCGATTAAATAATTGTCTATTTCTACGATTTCTATTTGGGAAAAGTTCTTTAAAGAGTGCAAAAATAAGGGTTTTTCCTAATATTCAAAATGAGTATAAATGTTAGCTAATAAAACCTTTTACATTAAAAGTTGTTAATTCATGTATATACATCTATTTTGCAAAAAAAATAAAATCAAAGATATGTCAATTCAAGTTATACCAAAATCAAAGCAAGGTTATGGCGCATTTAATGGAGGAGAAATTATAGAAAATAAACCGATTGGTTTTCCACAAGATGGGGGAGAAGGGAAACCTTATTCTAACTTATTCTATTGGGCGTATGCTGAAGCGAAAAAAGAAAGTACAATTGGATTGCATCCACATCAAGGTTTTGAGATTATGTCATTTGTACTGAATGGAACGATTCGACATTATGATACGAAGTTGAATGATTGGAAACCTTTGCATAAAGGTGATGCTCAAATCATCAGAGCTGGAAATGGAATTAGCCATGCCGAACACATGGAGAAAGATGCAGTCATGTTTCAAATATGGGTTGACCCTAATTTAGATAAAACACTAAAACAAGAAGCGAGTTATAATGACTATCGTCATTCTGATTTTCCTGTAAAAAACGAAAATGGAATTTCTATCAAAACTTATTCTGGGGATGATGCACCTTTGACTATGGATGCTGCGGGAATGAATATTTCGGAATGGAGTTATGAGGAAGGTGTTTTTCAAAAAGAGTTAGATGAGAATAAAATCTATTCGATTTATGTGATGGATGGTAATGTAAATCTGAATGATGAAAAAGCAGAACAAGATGCATTTGTTATTATTAAAGATACGACTGCATTGAAAATAGAATCGGAAGAAGCAGGAAGAGTTTTTGTAATTAGTTCTGATAAAAAATTAAATTATGAAACCTATTCAGAAATGATGCAGAAGAGGTTATAAGTTATTGTTCATATTTATTCATAAAAATATCGAGACCCAAATTTTCAAAATGAAAATTTGGGTCTCGTTTTTTATTTAAAAAAAATAAAATAATACGAAGTATTAAAAATTATTTCCGAGCTAACGATAAATAATCCAAGTAGTAAACAGCCTTTAAAGAGAAGCTATTACTTTGCGGAAACTCACCTAAACGACCAGCACCTTTTCCATAAGAATACTGAATAGAGTTAGGTTCTGAATCAACTCCGTTTGCTGCGTTTTTCCAAATAAAAAATATATCACTTCCTGACGCAAACCTCCAACGATAAATCATATCAATATTAAAGGAGTTAAAACTCAAGTCATTAAACTCATCATAAGTTGTATCATCTAACAAACCATCTTGTGTCAAACTATGAAATTCATTGTACTTCACCGACGACCAGTAATGACGTAACCTAAATGTCAATGCCATATTTTTATTGAAATTATAACTTATAAAAGAAGAGTTGATCGTTGTTATTTGATTTCTTTTTCCAAGAATAATTTCATTGCCATTTGCTCCAAAATAATCAGCGACATAACCCACATCATTTTTATCCATAAAATTACCACTACTCAAATTGACATTAGACTTGTTACTCTTTAAAAATCACTTCTCTGAAAACATCTTTTTTCGTTATTTTTCTTAAAAAATAATTCAATAGAGGGACTATTCAATGATTTTTTTAGAAAAACTATCAAAAAAGTCTGAATTTCAGAGAAGCAATTTTAAAGAGTAACAAGTCTATTAAATTTATCATTGATACGGTAATTAAGATCGACACTTATTCCTCCCCAGCTACCATCATATAAATCAAAATTACTTCCGAAGTTACCATTGAAATTCATTCGAATTTTTTTACGACTATCAGTATTAATATTAAAACGAATATTCCCACTTTTAGCTCCTTTGAAAAAACGACCAGGAGTACGAGGTTCAAAATAATCTTTAAGAATTTAAAGCTCTGCACAAAATTCTCAAAGCGTATTTATAAGGAAAAAAACTTTTATATAGTGTATCCAAGTTAGAAGGCAATTTTCAATTTTCAATTTTTAATTATCAATTTGCCTATCTGGGAAAAAAATAACTTATTTATTTTAAGCTATTTATTAACTCCTAATCCCTAACTTTGCGATTATTTAAAAAAAAGAAACAAGTCGAAGATGGCAACGCCAAAATCAGTAGCATTTTATACTTTAGGTTGTAAATTAAATTATTCAGAGACATCGTCTATCGGTCGAATGTTTGAGGATAAAGGGTACGCTGAAGTGAAATTTGAAGAAGGAGCAAATATCTATGTAATCAATACTTGTTCTGTAACAGATTTTGCAGATAAGAAATGTCGTCAAATTGTACGTCGTGCTTTACGATTTTCACCAGATGCTTTTGTAGTGGTCATTGGTTGCTATGCTCAATTGAAACCTAAAGAGATTGCAGAAATTCCTGGAGTAGATTTGGTTTTGGGTGCATCAGAGAAATTTAGAATATTAGATTATATAGATGATTTGAGTAAAGCGCCAGGTAAAGGAATGATAAGTGCAGGTGATGTAAAAGAAGCGAATCAATTTATCAATTCTTTTTCATTTGGAGATAGGACTCGTTCATTTTTAAAAGTGCAAGATGGTTGTAATTATAAATGTACTTTTTGTACAATTCCATTAGCGCGTGGAAATAGCAGAAGCGATACTGTCGAAAATGTAGTTTCGAATGCGAATAAGATTGCAGAGATGGGCGTAAAAGAAATTGTATTGACGGGAGTGAACCTTGGAGATTTTGGAAATGGTACAGAAGTAATTGAAGGCACTCGTCCGAAGAAGGAAGCGATGTTTATTGATTTGATAAAAGAGTTGGATAAGGTAGAAGGAATTGAGCGATTTAGAATTTCATCTATTGAACCGAATTTGTGTACGGATGAGGTAATTGAATTTGTAGCAGCTTCAGAAAGATTTGTTCCGCACTTTCACATGCCATTACAATCTGGAAATGACAAACAATTGAAGATGATGCGTCGTCGCTACAAAAGTAATTTGTATGTAGAGCGAGTGGCAAAAATAAAATCATTGATGCCGCATTGTTGTATAGGTGTGGATGTGATAGTTGGATTTCCAGGAGAGACGGATGAAGATTTTTTAGAGACGTATCAGTTTTTGGAAAATTTAGATATTTCTTATTTACATGTTTTTACATATTCTGAAAGACCGAATACTTTAGCATTTGAAATGGAAGATAAAGTGCCGATGGAAAAGAGAAGAAAAAGGAATGAGATGCTTCGGAATTTGTCAGCGCAGAAAAAGAAAAAATTCTATAACCAACATCTAGGACGTTATCGAGATGTACTTTTTGAAGTGCATAAAGATGGAACTAAGATGAGTGGATTTACTGATAACTATATCAAAATTGAAATGGAGTTTCAATCTGAATTGATTAATAAAATAGCAACTGTACAATTACAAAATATCAATGAAGAAGGAAATGTAGAATCGTTTTTAGCGGAAGTACCTGAAGCTATCTTTGGAATTCGGCATTTAGATTTAAAAAAATAAATACTACAAATACTTCTTTTTCTAACCAACCTATCTATTTTTGCCGAACGTTTTTATTTAAAATTACAATTATGATAAAATATTGATTATCAATATTTTATCAATTAATGAATCAACTACACAAACATATATGTATCCTAATCTGTCTTACCTTCTACATGATTTAATTGGAACAGATCCTGACAATTGGACTTCAATATTTCAGACCTTTGGATTATTTATGGCATTGGCATTTTTATCTGCTGCTGTGAATTTATATTCTGAATTGAGACGAAAAGAAAAGCAAGGTTTGATGTCGCCTGTTCAAAAGACAATTAAAATAGGAGAACCTGCATCTGTCATTGAATTGATTTGGAATGGATTCTTAGGTTTTCTTTTTGGTTTCAAATTATTATATATCTATCAAAATTTTCCTGAATTTAAAGCGGATGCACCTGGAGTGATTTTATCATCTAAAGGAAGTATGATCGGAGGAATTGTGATGGCAATTATATTTTTTGCAATAAAATATTGGGAAAAAAATAAAGATAAACTCGATACACCTAAAGAAAAATTAGTCAACTTTTTTCCAAGTGACCAAACTGGTGATATAACAATCGTAGCTGCAATAACAGGTTTGACAGGTGCAAAGGTTTTTGCATTGATGGAAACACCTGCGCAATTTTTTGCTGATCCGATTGGACAATTATTTTCGGGAAGTGGATTGGCAATTTATGGCGGACTGATAGGAGGTGCTATTGGAGTGATTGCATATCTTTTATTTAAGAAAATTTCAGTTCCTCATTTTGCAGATGCAGTTGCGCCTGGTTTGATTTTATCTTATGGAGTAGGGCGAATGGGTTGTCAAATGTCAGGTGATGGCGATTGGGGAATTCCTGTAAAAGGACCTTATCCTAAAATTGAAAGTTTGAATTACGACTATGATTTTAGTCAAGCACCTTCTTGGATGTCTTGGTTACCTGATTGGTTTTATGCTTATGATTACCCTCATAATGTCAATCAAGATGGAGGTGCTGCACGAGCTATGGTTGATGGCTGTGAATGGGAGTATTGTGCTCGTTTGGATGTACCAGTTTTTTCAACACCTATTTGGGAAATTATGGCATCCTTTGCAATTTTCGGAATCCTTTGGGCAATTAGAAAAAGAATTACAATTCCTGGAATGTTATTTTGTGTCTATTTAGTTTTCAATGGAATAGAAAGATATTGGATTGAAGCATGGAGAGTAAATGACCATTATGATTGGTTACCATTTGAATGGACACAAGCGGAATTGATTGCTGTGATGTTGATGGTGTTGGGCGTTGGGTTAGGATTTTATTTATGGATGAAGGGGAAAGGTAATAGTAGCGAAGTGGCGAAGGAATAATTGAAAATTGAAAATGAAAAATTGAAAATTGTTGAATGCAAGAAACAAGGTATTCGATGATTTTCAATTTTTCATTTTCAATTGTGTTAGCATTTCTTTTTTAGCCACGCTTTTTCATTTTTATTTAAATGAGGGCTTAATTTAGAAAACACTTCTTTATGATAATTTTCCAACCATTGCACTTCTACTTTAGTAAGCATTTTATATTCAATCAAATTTTTATCAATAGGAAAAAGAGTTACGGATTCAAATTTTAAAAACTCTCCGAAGTTGGTTTTTTTATCTTTTACAGCTAAGACTAAATTTTCGATTCTAATTCCGTATTCACCAGTTTTGTAAAATCCAGGTTCATTAGAAGTCAACATTCCTTCTTCAATAACAGTAGCTGCTTTAGCAGTAAGACCTGACCCGATAGACTGTGGACCTTCATGCACATTTAGAAAAAAACCAACTCCATGTCCAGTACCATGTCCATAATTCAATCCATCTTTCCATAAATGCTGTCGTGCTAAAATTTCTATTTGATTTCCTCTAGTTCCTTTTAGAAATACTAAATCAGCTAATCCGATATGACCTTTTAAAACAGAAGTGAAATTTCGTTTCTGTTCCTTTGTAGGTTTGCCCATTGCAACGGTACGAGTGATGTCAGTTGTTCCATCTTCATATTGCCCGCCAGAATCTAATAATAGAATTCCTTCTTTTTTTATAGTTGCACAACTCCCTTCTTCTGGTCGATAATGAACGATTGCTCCGTTGCCTTTATAACCAACAATTGCATCAAAACTTTCTCCATGATAATCTCCTTGAGCTGCTCTTAAGCTACTGAGTTTTTTAGCTAACTCTACTTCTGTTACTGTTCCTTTGGTTAAATATTTTTCTAACCACATATATAAGTGAGTGAGTGCGACGCCATCTTTAATCATCGCATTTTTGATATGCTTGATTTCAGTTTTATTTTTTATTGCTTTTAAATGAGTAGAAATTGTTTTTCCATGAACGACTTGTTTTTTAGAAATTGAATTATACAATTTCATATTAGTCGTCGAAGGGTCAACTAAAATATTTTTAGAAGCTGGGATTTTTTTTAAAAAATCAATAATGCCATCATAAGGTTCGAGCAAAATATTATCTTTTAGGAATTCCTTTTTTAGAGAAGTAGGAACTTTATTTTTATCTATAAATAGGTAAGCTTTTTTCATACCTATAATTGCGTAAGCAATACTCACAGGATTGCATTCCACATCTGATGAGCGAATATTAAATGTCCAAGCAATATCATCTAAAGTAGAAATGAAATGAAAATCAACTCCTTCTGTTTCCATCTTATCTCTAATCGTGTCTAATTTTTTGATTCTACTTTTTCCTGCAAATTTCACTTTGTGTTCAAATATTTCATTGGTAGGAAGTGCAGGACGATTTTCCCAAGAAGACTTAAGTAAGTCTTTAGAATAATTGAGTTTGATATTTTTTTGAACAAATAATTTTTTCATCATATTTATTTGCCCAACAGAAAAGAGCATTCCATCACAACCAACTGTTCCACCTTTTTTTACATTTTCCAAAATCCAAGTCATGTATTCAGGAGTGTGAGGAATTTTTAGTTTATGCAATTTCATTTGAGTTCCCTTCAATTCTTTTTCAGCTTGAATAAAATATCTAGAATCAGTCCATAGTCCCGCGTGATTTTTTGTAACGACAACATTTCCAGCAGAACCAGTAAACCCTGAAATCCATGATCGCCCTTTCCAATGATCAGCGACATACTCACTTTGATGAGGATCGCTTCCTGGAATAATATAAGCGTCAAATTTATTTTTAGTGATTTGTTTACGAAGAGCAGAGATATTATTATTCAATTGTATGTTTATTTTTTATAATATGAAGAAAAGAATTGTCACAGTTTTGAAATTTAATTTAATATATCAAAATATAAATTTGAAAAAAAAATAAAAATATAGGAAAAATATATTTTCAAAAAAAGATCTAAAAGTACATGAAATACTTGATTTTACAAGGCGATTACATATTTAAAAAATATTTATATATAAATTTGGCAAGATTTTTGGTAAAAATTGCGCCGAAACGGAACTTCTTAAAGAGATTTCCGTTATATTGAAGTCAGTTTCAGGCACTTATGAGACTTTTGACAAGCTTACAATGTCACTTTAATAAACCGAAACACGCTGCGAGAGGATGCTAAAACCTCTTAATTGATTATTCACAACAAAATTATTTTATTATTGAACACTATTTTACTCAATAGAGAAAACATTGTAATCCTTTATGTTAAAACAAAATTTAAGTCAACGTTTACTTCAAAAATTGTCGCCTCAACAAATTCAGCTGATGAAATTGTTGCAGATTCCGACTGCTACTTTGGAGCAACGTATCAAAGAAGAATTGGAAGCTAACCCTGTGCTGGAAGAAGGCGAAGATAGGGATGAGCAGCTAGAAATGGCAAAAAAGAATGATGATGATACATCTGAAGAAGGTGAGGATAAAGAAGATGAAGAAATCCTTCGTGAAGAAGAATTTGAATTGGATGATTATCTTACCGAGTACATTGAAGATGACCCATCAAGTTACAAATTGAAAGCTAATAACTACTCTGCAGAAGAGGAAGAAAAAACAATTCCGATTGCAGTAGAAAATACCTTTCATGAATACTTAGAAGAACAACTAGGTATGTTGGAGTTGAAAGATGAAAGAGAACTTACTATTGCCAAACAGATTATTGGTAGTATTGATGATGACGGATATTTACGCAGAGAACCTGAAGCGATTATTGATGATTTAATTTTTTCTCAAAATATTAATGCTAAAGAAGAAGAGATTTTATCTCTTTTGAAAAGAATTCAATTATTCGATCCCCCAGGAGTTGGTTCTCGTGATTTACAAGAATGTTTGCTTTTGCAATTAGAATATCGTGATAAAACAGAAACGGAAATTTCTTATGAAGATAAAGCTCCGCTTCGTTTAGCTACTCGAATTATCAAAGATTATTTTAATGAATTTTCTAAAAAGCATTATCAGAAATTACAACGATATTTAAATATATCTGAAAAACAATTGAAGTATGCTGTAGATGAGGTTTTGAGATTAAATCCAAAACCAGCAAGTGGACATCGTACGAATAGTTCAAGAGGAACTCATTATATCGTTCCTGATTTCATTATCGTAAATAGAGATGGAGAATTAGATTTGACTTTGAATTCTCGAAATGCACCTGACCTTCGTATCAATGAGCATTACAAGGATATGTTGAAATCGTATAAAGATAATCATATCGGTAAAAGACGAGATAAGAAGCAGAAAGAGGCAGTTATGTTTATCAAACAAAAGATCGATTCTGCTAAATGGTTTATTGATGCTATTCGTCAGCGTCAACAAACGATGTACAAAACAATGTACTCGATCATGCAATATCAATATGATTTCTTTTTGACAGGAGATCAAAAGAAATTGCGTCCAATGATTTTGAAAGACATTGCAGATATTACTGGATTAGATATTTCGACTGTATCGCGTGTTGCGAATAGTAAATTTGTTCAGACTGAATTTGGGACTAAGCGTTTAAAAGATTTCTTTTCGGAATCACTTCAAACTAGTTCTGGAGTAGAAGTTTCTACTTTGGAAGTTAAAAAGATTTTAACTGATATTATTGAAGAAGAAAATAAACGTAAACCTTACTCTGATGAAAAATTGAAAAATATGCTACAAGAGAAAGGATACAATATCGCTCGAAGAACTGTTGCAAAATATAGAGAGCAATTAAATGTTCCAGTTGCACGACTTAGAAAAGAATTATAATTTAGAATAGAGATTAGAGATCATTTTTTTGAAAGAAAAGAGAATGTTTGTAGGAAAAGATTATCTCTAATTTCTCTTCTAAATAAATATAAAAAAGACTCAATCACATTTGTGATTGAGTCTTTTTTTTAGGTAAATATGAATAAAAATTTATCTAAATTAATTACGTAGTTGCTTCTGCTTTAAAACTAGGAAGCACATTTATCTCTAACCAAAAATTGGTAGTTGCTCTGATTACTTGATTAAATTCAGTTGGATTTTCAGGTTTTTGAATACAAGCATTTGCGCCATATTCATAACAAGAAATTATTAAGTCAGAATCACTAGTAGAAGTGAAAACTACAATAGGTATCTTTTTCAAAAGGTCATCGTGGTAAAATTCTTTTAAAATATCCATACCATTAACCTTTGGGATATTTAGATCAAGTAATACTAATCCAAGATTTTCAATATCGTTATTTTTGAAATAATCTAAGAACTCTTGACCGTCTTTGACAATCACAATTTCTGGATAAAGATTAATTTCATGAAAAGCTGATTTGATTAACTCTAAGTCGGCTAAGTTATCTTCAGCGATAATAATTTGTTTAGCTTGTTTCATTGGAATAATGATTTCTAATTAAATAGAGAATAGTAAATATAGATATGCAAAGGTTATTCCAGTTAGAAGAAAAGGGGAGGAGTTGTTGTAATTGGTGGATTAACCGTCAGTCTTGATATTAGAATCTTTGATAATGTATAGCGGTCGATTTCGAATATTATGATTCATTCTACTTAAGTATTCTCCTATAATTCCTACCGCTATCATTTGAATTCCTCCTATAAATAAAATCGCAATCATCAAAGATGACCAACCTGCAACAGAATCATTCCAAACTAACTTAACTATTAAAGCATAAACAGAAACTAGAAAAGCAATAATCGAAACCATAAAACCAAAATAAGTGACCACCTTCAATGGTACATCGGAGAAACTTGTAATTCCGTCTAATGCAAAGTTTAACATTTTTCGATAAGTGTAACCTGTAGTTCCAGCTTGGCGTTCTTCACGATTGTATTCTACAAATGTTTGGTTAAAACCAACCCATGAAATTTGACCTCGGAGATATTTATTTTTTTCAGGCATTTCACGAAGTACTTCAACTATCTTTTTATCAATCATCCTAAAATCGCCAGTATCCACAGGAATAGAAATAGAAGTCAACTTTGATAGCAGCCGATAGAAAATTTTCGCAGTCCAAAGTTTTAGAAAACTTTCTCCTTTGCGTTTTTTTCGTTTAGCATAAATTACTTCGAAACCTTCTTTTCTTTTTTGATACATCTCATTGATCAACTCAGGCGGATCTTGTAAGTCTGCATCTATGATGACAACTGCATCGCCAATCGTTTTGTCTAGTCCTGCGGTAACAGCTATTTGATGTCCGAAGTTTCTACTGAAATCAATATATTTAACTTCTTTATTTTTTTTAGCTAAAACTTTAATTAACCCAATAGAAGCATCGTTACTTCCATCATTGACAAATATCAATTCATAAGTCACATTCAAATTTTCCATTACCTGCGTTAAGCGGTAATAGAGATGTTGAATGTTTTTCTCTTCGTTATAAACTGGTATGATGATGGAAATATCCATTTAAAATTTTTAGATAAGGATTAATCTAATCCTAAGTTTTTACTCTTTTAATATTTGCTCCAATAGCATTTAATCTTTTATCAATGTCTTCGTAACCTCTATCAATTTGGTGGATATTATGAATCGTACTTTTTCCTTTAGCGGAAAGTGCAGCTATCAATAATGAAACTCCAGCTCTAATATCAGGCGATGTCATTTCGATACCACGCAACTGAGATTTTCTATTTAATCCAATAACAGTAGCTCGATGAGGATCACATAAAATAATCTGAGCACCCATATCGATTAATTTATCGACAAAGAACAATCTACTTTCAAACATCTTTTGATGAATCAAAACACTTCCATTTGCTTGAGTCGCCATGACTAAAATTATCGAAATCAAATCAGGTGTAAACCCAGGCCAAGGTGCATCATAAATAGTCAAAATAGAACCATCAATAAAGTTTTGAATTTTATATGACTTTTGTTTAGGAACAAAAATATCGTCTCCTTTGATTTGAAGTTTAATTCCCATTTTTTTGAAAACAGAAAGTGTATTTCCTAGCTGATCGACACGAGCATCTTTGATAGTTATTTCAGATTGAGTCATCGCAGCTAAACCTATAAAACTTCCAATCTCAATCATATCAGGAAGTACTCGATGTTTAGTTCCAAATAATTCATCAACGCCTTCGATAGTCAAAAGGTTAGAACCAATACCTGAAATCTTTGCGCCCATATCATTTAGCATTTTACATAATTGCTGAAGGTAAGGTTCACAAGCGGCATTATAAATAGTTGTTGTTCCTTTTGCTAGTACGGCAGCCATGACTACATTGGCAGTACCTGTAACAGAAATTTCATCCATCAAAATATAAGCCCCTTTCAACTTTTTAGCTTCAAGGAAAAAATGTTCTCCTTCGTAGCGGAACTTTGCGCCTAATTTTTGAAAACCTAAAAGGTGTGTATCTAATCTTCTACGTCCTATTTTGTCACCTCCAGGTTTGGGTAAACTTGCTCTACCAAATCTAGCCAATAGTGGTGCAATTAACATTACGGAACCTCGAATCCGTTTTGCATTTTTTTGAAACTCTTTAGAATGGTAAAAATCTAAATCAATTTCATCAGCTTGGAAATTATAAGTGTTAGCTTTTACTTTTTTTACTTTTACGCCTAAACCTTTTAATAGATCTAATAGTCTGCGTACATCTAGAATATTGGGAACATTACTGACTGTAACTTTTTCTTTAGTCAACATGACAGCGCAAAGAATTTGTAACGCTTCGTTTTTTGCTCCTTGTGGTGTAAGCGTTCCTTTGAGTGGAGCGCCACCGATTACTTCAAATGATTGTGATTGCATTTTAATCTTTTTAATAGTATGTATTTTTTTAACAATGATAAAGGTCTTATAGGTCTAAATCATCATCAGACTATTTTTCGGTGGCAAAACTATATTATTCGTAGGAGTATTTTAAATAAATGTCCTTTTAATTGAGACCGCTTCGCTAAGAGAGGAGAGACTGTGCGCTTTGCTTACTGAGAGATCGCTTCGCTGAGAGATTACGAATCTTCTTTTTTTTCGATTTATTTTGAACAATTATAAAAAGAGTAAGAGTCATTCAAAAAAGAATCGTAAAAATTGATAACTCGTCAGTCTCTTAGCGAAGCGGTTTCTCAGTAAGCAAAGCGCACAGTCTCTCCTCTCTTAGCGAAGCG
>JALZVK010000287.1 GCA_023301005.1 Saprospiraceae bacterium
TACCTCCGTCCTCTATACCTCCGTCCTCTATACCTCCGTCCTGATCTTTGGTGTTTTAGGACGGAGGTAAACGGTGCTCTTATACCTTCGTCTAAGATCTGAGGTTTTTAATACGAAGGTAGGGCGATGTATGGGTAGGTGTAATAATTTCTTAATGAAATAAAAGACTTAGCTTTTTGGCTGTTTTTATTAGTGTATATGTCCTTAATCTTTCTCTATGGCACTTTGTGGGATATACAAGGCTTATGGATTACAAAATAGCAATTTTAGCTGGAGATGGGGTTGGTAATGAGGTGATGGATGAGGCCTTAAAGGTCTTGGATGCTGTTTCTGAGAAGTTTGGTCTTTCTGTAGAGGCTCAAAAGGCTCTTATTGGTGGGGCTGCATTTGACGCTGTTGGCGATCACTTTCCTGAAGAGACTAAGAAAGTATGTAGAGAAAGCGATGCGATTTTATTTGGTTCAGTTGGTGGCCCTGTCTCTGAGTTACATCTGGACAAATGGAAAGGTTGTGAAATTAATTCTATTTTAGGTTTAAGAAAGGCTTTTGATTTTAACTGTAATTATAGACCTATAAAAATTTTCAACTCTCTAGCTCAATATTGTCCTTTAAAGAAAGAACTAATTGATAAAGGAATAGATATACTTTTTATTCGTGAGTTAGTTGGTGACATTTATTTTGGTGAGAAGAAAAGATTTGAAAAAGATGGCATTCGAGTAGCAAGTGACCTTGCTACTTATGATGAGAATCAAATTGCATCTGTCACAAGGCTCGCTTTTGAAGCGGCTAGAAAAAGAGCTACTATAAAAGGAAAAGGTAAGGTCTCAAGCGTTGATAAAGCTAATGTTCTAGAAGTAGGAAAACTTTGGAGAGAAGTTGTTAGTGAAATAGCAAAAGATTACAGCGATATTGAATTAGAGCATATTTTAGTTGATAACTGCGCAATGCAGTTAATTAAAAATCCTTCACAGTTTGATGTGATTCTTACTCCAAATATGTTTGGAGATATTCTCTCTGATGCTGCAGCTGTATTGCCAGGCTCTTTAGGTGTAATGGCTTCTGCCAGTATGAATAGTAAGGGTTTTGGAATGTTTGAGCCTCCGGGTGGCTCTGCGCAAGATATCGCCGGTAAGGGGATTGCTAATCCTATGGGGCAAATATTATCACTTGCTATGATGCTTAGGTTCTCTTTTGGGCTAAATAAAGAAGCGCAAGCAATTGAATTGGCAGTAGAGAAAACAATAGATAGTGGGATAAGGACTGGAGATATAGGCGGTAGTAGTTCAACTACGCAAGTTGGTGATTCTGTCGTTGCTTCATTGTAGATTTTTCTTCTATAAACATTCTTCTATAAATATTATTCTTTAAACGTCTGGTAGGTAATGAGTAAATTAGCTTTAATTTTTGGTGGAAGTGGAGATATTGGTCATGCAACAGCAAGGTTGTTGTCCTCAAATGGTTGGAAAATTGCATTAGCTTCTAGGAAAGAAGATTACACAATTAAAGAGCTTGATATTGAGTATTACAAGTCTGTAGATGCAATTGACCCTGTACAGGTTGAGTCTGTTTTTACTGAACTTGGAGAGGTGAATGCAGTAGTAAATTGTGTTGGTTCAATAGTTTTAAAGCCAGCACATTTAACTAGTGATAAAGATTTTACAGATATAATTAATACAAATTTAAAATCTGCATTTAATGTTGTTAGGGCTAGTGCAAAAAATTGCCCTAGAGATTCCTCTGTAGTTTTAATGTCTAGTTGTGCTGCGAGCATTGGGCTTGCATATCATGAGGCCATTTCTGCTGCTAAAGCGGGAGTTGAGGGTTTGGTAAGATCTGCGGCGGCAACCTACGCACAGAAAGGAATTAGATTTAATGCTGTCGCTCCAGGTTTGGTAGATACGAAATTAAGTAGGAAGATTACTGCAAATCCACAAGCATTAGCATCCTCTCAAGCTATGCATGCTTTATCTAGAATTGGTAATGTTGAAGATATCGCTAGTGCTATTCACTTTTTAATTAACAGTTCATGGATTACTGGAGAAATTATTAAAGTTGATGGAGGGCTAAGTACTACTAAGCTTAACTCATCAAAAGTAAATAGATAGAAGTGCTAAGTTTAGAGTTTATTGAGCATGTTCATGTCTTTTGTACGGTATACATGTTTGCAGTCGTGGCTTTTGTTCATTTTATACAGTACCCAATGCTTAAAAGCGTGCCTGAAGAAGCTAGGGCGCTTTATAATAAGAAATACTGTGATAGGGCAGGTTTTGTTATTGCGCCTGCGATGATCTTTGAAGCTTTTACTGCTTTATTATTGGCTTTTATTTATTCTAATTCTATTTACTATCTTGGTCTTTTTTTTATTCTAATACTTTGGGTTGTTACGTTCTTTTTTAGTGTTCCTGCTCATACTAAGCTTTGTAATGCTTGGGATAGTAAGGCACATGAAAAGTTGATGTCTTCTAATTTTATTCGCTTGATAGCATGGGCAATTCGTTGTCTAATATTAGTGTATTTATAACTCTAGTTAGGCACCGAGCATGAAAAAAGTTTTTTACTCTATCTCACCATTCTTTATCTTACTTCTTGCAACACCTGTTTTTGCTTTAGATTATCCTGCAATAAAGCAAGGGCTATGGAAGATGACAACAACTGGAGATGGTCAGCCAGGAGGGTCTGCGCAGTTCTGTATGGGAGATAAAGCTAGTTTAGATGATATAGTCAATAGAACAAAAAAAATGATGCAAGGAATGTGTGGAGAAGCCGAGATTAAAAAAGTTGGAAATACTTATGTAACTAAGAACGAATGTGACTTTGGTATTTCTAAAGTATTAGTTGAGTCTGTATCTAGTGGAGATTTTAACAGTGAGTATACTGTTAAGACTAAATCAACTACTAGCCATGTAACCACGGGAAGTAAAACAAGTAATAGCGTTAATCATTCAAAATATCTTGGAGATTGCCTCTCAGGAATGAAAGCAGGTGATATGATTATGCCTGATGGTCAAAAAGTTAACGTTGATGAGATGACTAAAAATGCAATGGAAAGAATGAAAAAAATAGATCCTGAAAAATTAGAGGAGATGAGGAAGTATCTAGAGAAGTTAAAAAATTCCCAAAAGTAATTTTCTAGTCTACGATTCTAATCTTAATAGTAAGTTAGGGTCAGGACAGTTTCTCTTATAAAAGTCTACCTCTTTTTTTGTTGCAACTCCTGGGTAGTCTCCAGTTTTTCCTTGAAGATCTTGAATAATTTGAAAATGCAAATGCGGGGGCCAGTCCCCATTTTCATGTTGCTGGCCTAGCTCTCCAATTTTTTGACCTTTTTTGATGTGCTCACCTAGGGATATTCCATTTAAAGATTCTATAGTTAAGTGCCCGTAAAGAGTGTGAAAAGATGTTCCGTTAATTTCATGCTTTAAAATTAAAGTTGGACCATAGTCTAGGTAGTTCGAATTGTTTTGAAAGCTATGCACGGTTGAATTAAGAGGTGCGTATACTGCTGTTCCTGCTTCAATCCAAAGATCAACGCCTAAGTGAATTGAGCGTGGTTCTTTTGTATTTAAGAATAAGTCAGAGTTTGAGTATCTTGATCTTTGCTCAAGATAGCCTCCAGTAGCAATTGTTCCATTATTTTTTTTTACCTTAGAGGAGATATACTCTTGAAGAATCTCAGTGTTTAATGTGTCTAAGTTCTTGAGTTCAATATTGTTGTCATCTAAATCTATCTTAATTGGTTTTAGTAAAAACTGTTCATTCATAATCATTTCTACATCAACTGAATGAATTACATTTATGAGTTCTTCGCTCTTTTCCATGAAGTATCTTTATCACGCATAAGCTTTACAAGTATAGTTTTTCTGTTGTAAATTCCTAGGGAGTTCATTTCGTTATTTTACATTCCTTTAATTTTAGTAGAGATTTTAAAAGACGTCGTCTTATTGCTTTATGTATGCATTCAGACGAGCGTTTTGCTGTTTGTTTTTTTTTGTTTTTTAGGAGCTCCTTGTGCTTGTTATCAAAAGAGTTTTGTTTATTGGAGAGAGTAATCTAGGTAAAGAAGGCGAGGCTTTAGTTAGGGAGTTTTATCCAAACGCATCCAGTGTTTTTTGGGATCCAGGAGATGATAAAGATGAAGTAAGAAAGTTTATTCGCAGTAATGAACCATGGGATCTTACTTTAAGTTTTTACTCTAATCTTGTATTTGAAAGTAAGGATCTTGATTGTATGCGACTTCCTTGCAACTTTCATCCATCTTCACCACAAGTGCCAGGGGTCGGCTATGATACAATTCCTTTGGTTGAAAATCATCAGAAAAATGCAGCTACAGCACACTTCATGAATGAAGATATTGATGCTGGTCGTATTTTTCGAGTTTGCGAGTCTAGGCTAGCTCAGACTGCGACGTATCTTGACTTGAGAAAATCAAATCAAAAACTTGTTCTACAAGTACTACGAGAAACATTAGAGGAAATTTCAGCTCTAGGTAGTGTTGAAAGTGTAAAGAAAAAGCTTTGTAGCTGGGCAGATGAACTGAATCTGAACTGGGGTTCTACTTATTACTCTTACAAGGATGTAAGAAGAGTTTTAACTCAGCTGTATGAAAAACAGCCAAATCATCCTGTCTTTATTGGAAATGATAAGTTTAAGAAGGCTTCTGTTCAAAATTGAGCATTGATAGCAAAAGAGTTTTTTTAAAGTTAATGTTTTTTAGCAAAATGCTCTGATTTATTTGATTGAGCTTAAATTGCTTCCATATACTCTTCAGGGATCTCACCTAGAAATCTAGAACAAATTCCAAAATTCCAAGTTCCATAACTTGTATTACTTCTATTTCTTGCATAGCTAAGGTAAAGGTTTTGTTTTGCTCTAGTAATTCCTACGTAGCAAAGTCTTCTTTCCTCTTCTAGAGATTCTATGTCCTCTAGGCTTCTACTATGTGGAAGTATCCCTTCTTCTAGGCCACATAAGAAAACCATTTCGTATTCTAAGCCCTTAGCTAAGTGTAGTGTCATTAATGATACGTGTTCTTGGTTTGAATCTTGGTCTAGAGCTGAATTCAAGCTTGCTCTCTCAAGGAAGGCTACAAGAATTTGTGCTTCTTCTTCATCGTTTTGTAGGCTAAATGAACTTGCAACAGAGAGTAATTCTAAAACATTTTCAACTCTGTCGATGTCTTCTGTATTCTCTCTTAGGGAGTTTAGATAGCCAGAGTCTTCAATTATGTTTTGTAAGAACTCTGCTAGCTCTAACTCTTTATTGTTAACTTTACTTGCAAGTAAGCTATATCTTTTTATTTGTTCTATAAAAGAGTTTAAACTTTTATCCGCTCTTGTGCCTAGTCCATCTACTTTCGTTAATGCAGCTTGAAAGAGAGAGGTTTTCTCATTCTTCGCCTTGTTTAGCAGATGATTTAGAGAGGTTTTACCAAAGCCTCTAGTTGGAACGTTTATTACTCTAATAAAAGACTCATTGTCATCATTGTTAAGAGCAAGTCTGCAGTAAGCAATGATATTTTTAATTTCTTTTCTATCGTAGAATCTTTGTCCACCAAAAATTTTATGAGGAATAGATTGGTGATAAAGCTCTTCTTCTAGTGCTCTTGATTGTGCATTTGTTCTATAAAAAATAGCTACTTCATTTAGTGAGATATTTTTATCTTTTATAGTTTGAGCAATAAACCGAGCCTCACTAACTTCACATTCAGCAGGCTTTAAATAGACTGGCAAGCCTTTATCTTTTTCAGTTTTTAGTGATTTTATTTCCCTGGCATCGTTATTAGCAATTACAGCATTTGCAGCATCTAGTATGTTTTTAGTAGAGCGGTAGTTCATATCTAGGATGCAAACTTGATGTTGAGGGTAGTCTCTTTTAAAAGAATCTATGTTCCCTATGTTTGCTCCTCGAAAGCTATAAATTGATTGGTCGTCATCTCCAACTACAAATAGGTTTTTACTGTCTTTAGTTAGTAGGTTTAATAATTTGTATTGAACGATATTTGTATCTTGGTACTCATCTACTAATACGTATTTAAACCTGTTTTTATAACGATTAAGAGTGTCTTTCTCTAGAATAAATAAACTAACTACGTGGCAAATTAAATCACCAAAATCCATGGCGTTACAAACTTGAAGTTCTTCTTGGTAGGCTTGGTAGATATCAGCAATAATGAAGTTTTGCTCTTGATTGTAGAAAGTATCAGCTTCTCTAAAGTGGTCTGCAAATAAATAATTGTTTTTTGCTTTATCTATTTTCTTTTGTACTTCTGATGGGGTTATTTCCTTTGAGTTTATTCTTAAGTTTTTAAAGATTCTTTTTATAGTAGCTAGAGATTCTTTTTGGTCGTAGATTGTAAAATCAGGTCTGAAGCCAATTAGCCTAGCGTTTTCTCTTAATATTTTTGCACAAGCAGAGTGAAAGGTTGATACGTATCTTGGAGATCTTCCAAGCATTGTAAAAACTCTTTCTTTCATTTCGCTTGCTGCTTTGTTTGTAAAAGTAACAGCGAAGATATTCTCAGGATAGGCAAGCTTGCTATCTATTAGATTGCAGATTCTTCTAGTTAGAACTCTAGTTTTTCCACTTCCAGCTCCGGCAAAAACTAGCATCGCCCCGTCTTCGTGGGTGACTGCTTTTAGCTGGGATGGGTTTAAATCGTTTAGGTAAGGTTTCATCTAGGAGTGAGAGGGTAGCACATTTTTAATTTTGAGCCTCTTGGGATGGCTATATGCTAACCGTGGTTTAGTTTTATACTTTCTTAGTTACTAACACTATTAGCATATTGCCGAGCGCAGCGGAAGACAGATATACCCATCACGATAAATAGCCAAAACCATTGTGGTTTTGATCGGTTTTTACGATTAGCATATTCTTAATCTGCTGCGCTCGGCTATATACCCATCTCAAAAATACTAAAAACTATATTGTGATGGGTATATAAAATTAAAAATGTGCAGTTAAGTATGGCAGAAGAATATTTAGCTAACCCTGAGGGCTCTAAGTTTACTAAAGTTTTTCTCCACTTCCTTACTTCTATTTTGTGAGGTTAGTGAGTCAAAGGTAGAATCAAGCACTATAAACATGCATAAAAGAAATATTGTAATAATCTCTAATCCTATTATTGGCTCCGCTATGATGGTATTAAATATGTTCATAAATTCTCTCTAATTGTTTCTATAAATTTAGATATAGAAAAATACTAGAACGCGTGCAATAGTTTTTGTTTGTTAAATTTTGAATTAATACCTGTTTTTTACTATATATACTGTAATTATGGCTACTTACGATAGAAAAGATCATCTTTATAAAAAGGCAAAAACTGAAGGTTTCCGTTCTAGAGCTGCCTATAAGCTTATAGAATTGGATAAAAAATTCTCATTATTTAAATCTGTAAATTCTGTTCTCGATTTAGGCTGTGCGCCAGGCAGTTGGCTTGAAGTTGTAGTTAAGGAAGCGGCTAAAAAGCCTAATTTTAAGATAGTTGGCGTTGATTTAGAGTATGTTGAGCCAATAAAAGGAGTTGAGTTAATTCAAGGTGATATCACTGACATGGAAACCTATGAGTTAGTTCTAAAGCATTGTGATGGTAAGGTTGACTTAGTAATCTCCGATTTAAGTCCTCATTTAAGTGGAATTAAATTTGCTGATGCACTTAGAGCGGCTGCTTTAGTTGAGTCTGCTTATTACTGCACTACAAACTGCCTAAGAGCTGGCGGTGATTTTGTTGCTAAGATATTCCCAGGCTCAGATACTGATAAATTAATAGTAGAAATGAGAAAATCTTTTAATAAAGTTAAAAGAGAAGTTCTATCTAGCACTAGGAAATCGTCAAAAGAATTTTATCTGGTAGCCAAAGGCTTTAAAGGGTAGTTTCATAGTTGATTTAATGTGTTCTTCATACCAGCACGATATAAAAATCATATTAAATTAACTATATTATTGTTCCCCACTGCGTTCGGCAATATACTAGTCGAGCTAGTAACGTAGGATAAACTGTGACTAGTATATAAGATTATGACTTCAAGTATTATAAAAATTGGTAATTACGTAATTTCTAAAATTGCCAGTGTTGGTTCGTGTTTTATTTTTATCTTTAAAGTTCTTATTAGCGCTTTTAAGCCTCCCTACGAGTTCTCTCAATTTTTAAAGCAAATGTATCATGTTGGATTCATGTCTACTTCAGTAGTTGCTTTAGTTGGTGGATTTACTGGAGCAGTTCTAGCTGTTCAAGGTGAGTACACTTTATCAAAGTTTGGAGCTACAGCGTTTACTGGCTCAGCAATAGCTCTTAGTTTAATTCGTGAGCTTGGCCCAGTGCTTACTGCACTAATGGTTAACGGTAGAGCAGGTTCTGCAATGACTGCGGAGCTTGGAATAATGAAAATTACTGAACAAGTAGATGCTCTACGTTCAATGGCGGTAGATCCAGTTCATCATCTAATGGTTCCTAGGGTCTTAGCTAGTTTAATTTCGGTTCCACTTTTAACCGCTATCTTTATAGTTGTTGGAATTTTTGGTGGATACTTAGTTGCAGTATTTTCTCTGGGCTTGCCTTCTGGAACTTTTATGTCTGTAATGATTGAGTCTGTAACTAGTATTGATGTCATTTCTGGCTTTGTTAAGTCTGTAGTTTTTGGCTTAATTATAGCATGGATTGCTTGTTATAATGGTTGGAAATGTGGCTTTGGAGCAGTGGGTGTTAACGCAGCTACAACTAGTGCGGTTGTAACATCTTCAGTTTTAATTCTCGTAACAGATTACTTTTTAACTTCAATACTAACTCAAATATTTTTAGACTAAAGCTAGCCAGTGATTACGATTAAAAATTTAACTAAAAGCTTTGGCGCACAAACTGTGCTTAAAGACATTAGTATGCAAATTCCCAAAGGTTTAACTACTGCAATAGTAGGGCCAAGTGGAACGGGTAAAAGTGTTTTAGTAAAATTAATTACTGGGTTATTACAAGCTGATAGCGGTGAAATCTTAATTGGCAACAGGTCAATGACTGATGCAAAGTCTGTTGATGAAAGACTAGATATTTGCTCCACTATGGGAGTACTGTTTCAATCAGCAGCACTTTTTGACTCTCTTAGCCTAATTGAAAACGTAGCTTTTCCACTAACGTATAGAAGGAAGGATAGTAGGGAAGAGGTCTATACTAAATCTGCAAAGCTACTAAAGGATGTTGGCTTAAGTGAGTATGAAAGCTACTTGCCGGGAGAGGTTTCAATTGGAATGAGAAAAAGAGTTGGGATTGCTAGAGCATTAGTAACTGAGCCCGAATTTATTTTCTTTGATGAACCTAATACTGGTCTTGACCCTAAGGTAGGGCAGGAAATATACGAATTAATAGCGAGTTTACAAGAAGTGAATAGTTTTACTGGCGTGGTTATTAGTCATGAAATTCCAGAGGTATTTCAAATTTGTCACAAAATAGTAATGCTATATCAAGGCAAGGTTCAATTTGATGGATCAATTGATGAATTTGTAGATAATGATAATCAAATAGTTAAACAATTTTATAACGGTGAAATAGAGGGTCCTATATCTATTGCTTAATCTTAAGTAGTAAATAGGGAAAAACATTATGGCAGACAAAGTAGATTTACCAAGAAAATCGTATCTTATAGAGTTTTGGGTAGGGGTATTCTCCATTATTGGCATGCTGTCTTTCTCGTATTTGTGCTTTAACATCGCTGGGATAAAGCTAAGTAATTCTAATAGTTACAGTATTATAGCTAAGTTTAGTAATGTAGCTGGGCTTAAGAGCGGAGCGGGGGTTGAGATAGCTGGTGTGAAAATTGGAAGTGTCCAGAGTATTACCCTAGATGATATTCAGGCTGTAGTGCGTCTAAATATTGATAAGAACAATGTAATTAGAGAAGATGATATTGCTCAAATCAGAACGAAGGGAATTATTGGAGATAAGTATGTTAAAATTTCTCCCGGAGGAGCTGAGGAAACTCTAACTGATGGTAGTTATTTAATTGATACTGAGTCTGCAATTGAATTTGAAGAATTAGTAGGCAAATTTGTTCATAGTATGAACAAAGATGAGTAGTATTTGAGTAATATTAATGAGTATTACTGATGAGTCATACTCATTAATGAAAACGAGCAGAGATTAACTGATAAAGATATAGACTATGATTAAAAAAATTTTAATATTTACTTTCCTTTTTATTACACCAATTTTTAGCACGTCAGCTTTTGCTTTGGGTAAAGCTTCTGATGCAGTTAAAGCAATTGTGAATGATGTCAGGCAAACAGTTTCTCAAGATAAAGCTCGATTAACTGAAAAACAATTAGAGAAGAAGCTACAAGGAGTGATTGCACCTCTTTTTGACTTTAGAGAAATGTCTAGAAGAAGTCTTGGAGCAAAATGGAGACAAGCAACAGAAGAAGAAAGAGTTGAGTTTGTAGATCTTTTTAGTAATTTACTTTCTACCAATTATATCAAAAAGATTAGAGAAAATATTGAGAACAGCGAGCTTGTAATCAAATCAGAGCAAAGCACTAGTCCTAAAACAGCAATAGTTAAATCAGTGGTGGAGTATGAAGGTCAAGTTGCATCCGTTGATTATCGCCTTAGAATTAAAAAAGGCGCTTGGAGAGTCTACGACGTAGTTGTTGAAAATATTGGCCTAGTAAGTAATTACAGAAATGAGTTTGGCTCAATTGTAGACAAAGAGGGAATCTCTGGTTTACTTAAAAAGTTAAGGGATAAGCAGTAGCGCCGTCTCTACTTAGGGCAAGTAGTTATATTAACTACCATTTTAGTTTGAGGTGCTAGAGCTATCTTAGCTATTAGCACATAGTGTATTATTGTTAGCA
>JALZVK010000288.1 GCA_023301005.1 Saprospiraceae bacterium
CAATGGTCTTACAATTTTTAAAAATTGTAAGACCATTGTTATAAATCTTAGATTTATAAATTTTAATCTTTTTTATAAAAAGGTAATTTGACCACTTTTGCTTTTAATCTTTTCTTTCCAGCTACAATAAATATTTCAGTATCAGCTGCTGCAAATTCTTTTTTGACATAACCCATTCCGATAGGAATGTTAAGTGATGGAGATTGTGTACCTGAGGTAACAACGCCAATTTCATTTTCATCTTTATCCTCAATTAAATATCCATGTCGAGGAACTCTTCTATCTTCAATTACAAATCCAACTAATTTTTTTGAAACACCTTCTGCTTTTTGTTGAGCAAAAAGAGGTTGAGAATTGAAGTCTCCTTTTTTAACTTTTGTTATCCAACTCAAACCAGCTTCGATAGGAGAAGTCGTATCATCAATATCATTTCCGTAAAGGCAATATCCCATTTCCAATCTTAAAGTATCTCTCGCACCTAATCCAGTCGGTTGGATACCATGAGGTTCTCCTGCTTTCATAATAAAATCCCAAAGGAGAGGCATCTCTTTATTATCGACATATAACTCAAATCCACCTGAACCTGTATAACCAGTAGCTGAGATAATTACATTTTCAATTCCTGCAAGTGTTCCCACTTTGAAATCATAATATTTGATACTACTCAAATCGACCTCAGTTAAAGTCTGTAAGGCATCAATCGCTTTAGGTCCTTGTACAGCGAGTAAGCCGCAAGTATCAGAAATGTTTTCCATAGAAACACCTGTAACATTATGTTGGCTAATCCAATTCCAATCCTTTTCGATATTGGAAGCGTTGACAACAAGTAGGTAAGAAGGTGCATTATTTTCATCCTCTAATCTATAAACTAACAAGTCATCTACAATTCCTCCATCCTTGTTAGGAAGACAAGAATATTGAGCTTCACCAGGAGATAACTTTGTAACATTATTAGAAGTTACTTTTTGGATGAGTTCAGTTGAACCATCTCCTTTAACTAAAAATTCTCCCATGTGCGATACATCGAATACGCCAATTCCATTTCGAACTGCATGATGTTCTTCTTTGATTCCAGCATAAGAGATTGGCATATTGTATCCTGCAAATTCTGCCATCTTAGCACCTAAGTCAATGTGCTTTTGCGTGAGTGGTGTATATTTCATAAAAACCTATGTCCTCTTAAAGGAACGATTTGATAAATCTTTTTCAAAAAATAAATCTGATAAAGATTTTGGTTAATTAAATTTGATTAGTCTATTCTACAATTTGTACTTGTTGTATTTTATCACTTGCGGCTAATTGATGCACTATATTCATTCCATCTATCACTTTTGCAAAAATAGTATATTTTCCATCAAGATGAGGAGCAGGTGAATAGGTGACAAACCATTGAGTTCCTTCAGTATGATTTCCAGCTGAAGCCATTCCGATATAACCTTCTTGGTCATATCTCAAAGGAGAAAGTTCCGAACGGATGGTATATTCCAATGAACCGTATCCATCACCTCTTGGACATCCACCTTGGGCTACGAAATTAGGAACAACTCTATGGAAAGCTTTTCCATCGTAAAAACCACTCTTGGCTAATGCTACAAAATTAGTAACCGAGCCAGGTGCTTTTGTTGGAAAAAACTGAATAACGAATTTTCCTTTTTCAGTTTTTATCTCAGCTTTTGTATCTGCATTTATAGTATTAAAAACTCGCCAATTGATTTCATTATTAAATTTAGGTGTCGGTAAATCAGATTCTTTTTTTCCATTAAAAAAATCAATCGTCTTTATAACTTCATAGAGCGTTTCTGTTTCCTTAGGTAATTCCAATCTGTTTTTAGCTACTTCCAAAAAACTTAAAGTATCATAAATCGATTTGAAATCTAGATTAGGTTCTCGAATAACACCTGCAGCAATTGCTACCATCGCAGCATCGCCTTTTTCTAAAGTCTCTTGAAAATAAGCAGCGATTTCTTTTTTGACTCTCTTTCTTGAAAAAGAAAATAATTTATCAAAATCTGGATCTTTTGCAATGTTAGCAAGTGCTTCAATACAGGCACTTCTGATGACGGGCTTGTTGCTCGTAAATCCCATTTCGTAGATGTCTTTATAGTTTTTTCCAAACTCACCTAAGCTTCTTAGTGCTGCTGCTTTTTGGTAATCATTTCCATTTTTGAATTGGTCTTTTAATTCATATTGAATTGCCATTCGAGTTCCTTGCGAATAAATATTTAAACTTTTATTTGCAGCTTGATATAATTTAGATTGGACTCTCCAATCCAAAGAATCATTTTTCCTAGCTAGTTGTCGGTAAGTTCCCGCCATTTGAGGTGTACCATTATCAATAAAGTAATTTGCAGCAGTAGTCGCTACATGAATATTTTTATCATTGATAAATGGGATAACTAAGTTGGCAACTTTTCGATATTCAAAATTTCCTAGCGAACGAATGATATTACATTTTACTCGATAATCACGTTCTCTACCTAGTCGCTCTGTTAATGCTTCTAACACTAGAGGTGATTTTGTTTTTCCTAAACCTATGGCAAGAGCCATTCTTACTCGTGGATCTTTTTCAACAAAAAATACATCTATAAGCGGATTGATAAAACTATCTAGTTTTATTCTTTTGGCTCTATAAAAATAATTAGCAGCTATCATTCTCACTTCAGATGGATAACCTTTTTTAATTAAAAAATTAGCCATTCGCTCCGTACTTTCAGAAGTAGTAATCCCTCTCAATGCAAATTGATAAATTCCTCTAGATTGTCCTTCGAGCAAAAGTGTATCAGCTTTATCATAAGCTTTAGTTGTACTTAGGAATTTTAAAGTTTGCTTGCTTCCGCATTTCCCAACTGCCTCTAAAATGGTAGAATTAAATTGGTGATGAATTCCCGCTGAGTCATATTGTTGAAATGCTTTGATTAGCCATTTTTCACCTTTAATTGTTCCAAGTTGTCCCATGGCATAAGCAGCAGCAACTCTAACTTCTTCTATATCATCTTCTAACAAACGAGCAAGACTATTGACTTCTGTGCTATCTTTTATAGATGCCAAAGCTAGAGCTGCGGCATATCTATAAGAAGGATCTTTGTGTTCAAAAGAAGCAACAATACTATCCGTCATTTGTCGATCTTGCAAATCATAGAATTTTTGAAATTCAGGTTGATATAAATCGAAATCGACAGTCGTTAATATTTCTTCTTTTGCAGGAAGGCATTGAGAAAATATCAATACACTTATGAATAACAAAAAGAAGATTTTTGGTTTTAGCATTTTTTTGTATTTAAATTCTTTTATAAAAACCCTTGAGTAGGGTAATCTAAGAATTATTATTTTTTGACAAAAATAGTCGAATCATTTTAATTTTTCGAAAAAAAAATGTCGATACCTATTTGTAGTAGATATCGACATTTTTTTAACAAAAAAATAAAAATTTCAGAATGAAATATTATTAATTAAAATCTTCATTTTCTTCATCTTCTGACTCATCTCCAAAACCTTCATCTTCCTCTTCGACTTGGTCTCCGAAATTTTCATTTTCTGCTTCAGGGGCAAGAGGATCTGATTCGGGAGCATAAAGACTACAATCTAGTTCGATTCCTAAATCTCCTTTTGGAACATAGAAACGAGCTGATTTATCATAATTAGATTTGTCATCTTCTTCTAATCTTCTGATTAAACTAGAAAAGAATGGACGAGCCATTTTCGCACCAATACCATCACTAATAGAAGTAAATCGAATCCAACGATCTTCGCCACCTACCCATGTACCAACAACTAAATCAGGAGTTAGTCCCATGAACCAACCATCAACATAATCATTTGTTGTTCCTGTCTTTCCACCCATTTCACTTTTGAGTCCACGCAATTCAGGTTGACCTTGACTCATTACTTGCTTGAGCATGTGAAGCATTACATAATTAGGGCGAGAGTCCATTGCTCTTCTTTCAAGTGCAGTTTCACTATAAATTTCTTTTCCATTTTTATCCACAATTCGAGTAATAAAAATAGGTTTGTTATATAGACCATTATTGGCAAAAGAAGTATAAGCTCCAGTCATTTCCAAAACACTCAAATCAGTTGAGCCTAAACATATAGAAGGTACTTTTGGAATCCTATGCATTCCATTGGAACGTTTTTTATTTTTATCAAGTCCCATATTGTGGACGAGTTGTCTGACCAATTCAGTACTACCTAACTGCTTCATCAGGTTAACTGAAATTGTATTTTTAGACCACATCAAACCTCTTATCAAAGTGAACTCTTCACCTGAATATTCTCCACCTGCATTTTTAGGCGTCCAATCTTTTGATAAAATAAAATCACCTTCGCCTACATGAATCGTATAAGGAATATCTGCTACTTTTTGACAAGGAGAAATTCCCATTTCATTAATTGCCGTAGCATATATGAATGGTTTGAAAGTAGAACCTACCTGTCTGTCAGAGGTAACGTGATCGTATTGAAAGTACTTATGATTAATTCCACCAATCCATGATTTGACATGTCCCGTTAATGGATTAACAGCCATAGAACCAAATTGTAAAAACATTCGATGATATCGAATCGAATCTAATGGCGACATGATCGTATCTTTCTCATTAGTAGGTGTATAATCAAAAACAGTCATTTCAACTGGTTTGTCAAATTCTGTTTTGACTGCATTTTGAAATTCGTCCCATTGAGTTTTTAAAACTTTCCAATCAGCGCTGTTCATTATTTTTCGATATTTGACAGCACGATTAGTTGGAACTATTTTTCGAGAAACTAATTTTGCGATAGCTCCTTTCTTTTCATCTTCTGCCAATAATCTATCTATGTCAAAATCTTTTAAAACGTAACCGTCGATACTTTCGCTAATATTTTTGATGATATCGCCCAAGTGAATTTTTCGAATCGTCTGATAACGATCAGTACTTCGGATTAATTTTTTTAATGACCGTTGACGACTTTCTAAGTCTTGATCGATTTCTTCAGGTTCTCTATCATCTTGAGGATCTCTAAAAGTCCACGGGTCTTGTTTTTTCCAACGCTTCCAAAATTTCGCCTGTTGTTTTTTCATGTGCTCTTTCATTGCGTCTTCCGCATGAGCTTGAATAACAGGATCAATTGTAGTATAAATTTTCAGACCATCTTCGTATAAATTATATGGTTCTCCATCCGCTTTAAATTCAGCTCGATTAGGGTCAGCAAGAATTCTTTTTAATTCTTCTCTTAAATGCATTCTAAAATATGGAGCCAAACCATCGTCATGAGTTTTTCTTTTAAAATTACCCATACCCAAAGGAAGCACTCTCAACGAGTCATATCTCGCTTGACTCAACATATCATTTTTTTGCATTTGCTTTAACACAATCATTCTTCTATGAAGCGTAGTATCAGGTCGTCGGATAGGATTGAAAAGAGAAGGGTTTTTTAACATACCAACTAGCATGGCAGCTTCTTCAAGTTCTAAGTCTGTTTGATTTTTGCTAAAATAAATTTCAGAGGCAGCCTTGATTCCATAAGCACCATTTAAGAAACTAAACTTATTAAGATACATTGCTACGATTTCTTGCTTGGTATATTGTTTTTCCAAACGAACAGCAATTATCCATTCTTTTAATTTCTGAGCAACTCTTTCAAAACCAGAAGCTGGAGTTTTGGTAAATAACATTTTTGCCAACTGCTGCGTAATTGTACTCGCACCTCCTGCACTTGAATCTCCTAACAAAACAGTTTTTACACCAGCTCTTCCCAATCCTTTAAAATCAATTCCAGAGTGCGTCATGAATCTTTCATCTTCCGTAGCTAATAATGCATTGATAACATTATCAGAGATTTTATCGAAATCAACAGGTACTCGATTTTCGATAAAGTAACGTCCGAGTACATCTCCATTAGAAGCATATACTTCAGTTGCTAAGTTATCTTTTGGATTTTCTAATTGTTCAAAAGAAGGAAGGTCAGAGTAAGAGAGGGCAAAGAAAAGAGCTCCTATACCGATTATTCCAAGGATGGATAATCCCCACATCCACTTCACCAATTTTTGGTAAAGGGGCATTCTTACTTCTCTAATTTCTTTGGCATTATTTAATTGTTCCTGCATAGCGCTGACATATTTTAGTTCTATAACAAATTTTGTGTTTTAAGTCAGTTAAAAGTTGAAATTAACGCTTCCTTCGGTCGCTCTTAATTTCAACTTTTAGCTGACCACAAAATTTGCTATATAACGTATTTTTAAAAACGTACAAATATAATAGACTTAAAGATGAATTAAGAATTAATATTATTTAAATGATACCCAAATGTTTCATCGCTTGTTTCAAAATCTGCAATCGAATCCGAGGGAATTGTTCCATATCAAAATTATCCTTAGGGTCAACATTCGTTGCCATAAAATAAACATCATCTCCTTTTTCCACATAACCTACAAACCAGCCGAGATTTTCATCTTCATTCACATACCAACCTGTTTTACCACTTAGGCGATAATTTGATTTTTCATCAATCAACATTATCTCTTTTACTATCTTTTCAGTTCGCTCGGAGATAGGCAATTTAGAATGATAGAATCTTGATAAAAAATCAATTTGCTCAAACGCACTAATAGTTGATTTGCCATTTATCCAAAATAAATCTAAAGAGGCACTATCGACTTTTACATTAGGCGAGTAGTTTAATTTTTTTAAATAAGCGGTCATACTGTCCACTCCAATATTTCTTGCGATTTCTTGATAACAAGGTAAACACGATTTTTTAAATACATTTTCAAAAATCAAATCTTGCTCCCACATTTTAAATGCTCGTTTTTGACCATCCCATTTAAACAATGTATTTACATTTTCTACGACTCCTGTTTCTAACGCAATAATAGAGTTCGGTATTTTAAAAGTAGAAGCAGGTGGAAAACCTTTTTCACTTCGCTCAAAATCATTGGAGGTATAAATTTGTGTTTGTGGATTGTAGATTAAAATGACTCCATTTAATTCTGCGGACTCTATTATTTTTTGAAATGATTCATTGGTTTGTTTTTTTGGAGTTGGGGGAATGTTTATTGGTATAGTTGTTTGAGGTGCTTGGGGTTGGGTGCAACTTGTGAGTAGGAGTAGGAGGAATAGGTGGAAGGATTTCATTATTGAAAAGTATTAATTGCCTCTATTTTTTTTTAATATTTCATTTTCAAATGTAATTGACAATGGAGCAAAGTCAGAATTTTTAAATTCAATAAGTTCATTGGGCATTTGTATCTCTTCAATTAATCTTATCGAAAGTATTTCTTTTTTATTGATAATACATCTGAATTTTTCATTTCCTGTTATTCCAGTTTCAAACCTTTGGACAATTAAATTGATTTCTCCATTTGAATATGTCAAAACATCTTCTTTAATAGTATTGCCAATTTTAAAACTAAAAATTAGAAGCAAGACACAGATTCCAAAAAAGCTGAATGGGGAAATTATTTCCCAAAATTTCATATCCTCTTTCTTGAATTTATCAAGTACCCAGTTAAATGTTATCAAAGTAATTCCTATTAAAAATATTCCTCCATCAAAACTCCATACTCCAATTTTATTTCTAAATTCTAATTGTGAGTCAGAAAGAATAGCTAAGATTAATCCGATGATTATTAATATGAATGCAGCTTTTTTTATCAAAGGGAAAAATTTATAGACCTTTAGATTAACAATAATTCAAAAATAGATAAAACAAAGTATATATCTAACCCACATCGAGTATTCGCACTCACCTAACTATTATCCGCCAACCTATTATAAAATCTCAAACTCTCTACAATCTCCTCCTCCCCACAAGTCTGATTAATCACCGCCTCCCCAATTTTTTTTATCAAAGTAAAATTAATTTCAGCACCTACATTTTTTTTATCCTTTCGCATCCAATCAATCAACGTTGGAAAATTTTTTTCCTCAAGATGAACTTGAGGATATTTTAATTTAAAAAAATCACAAATGGAATTTAATTCCATTTCAGGAAGTCCGACTTGTTGAGCAGATAAATAAGATTCACAAATAATTCCGATAGCAATCGCTTCGCCATGTCGAAGTGGAGTAGGCGTTTCCAAAAAGAAAGTCTCCACCGCATGACCAATCGTGTGACCATAATTAAGTGCCTTCCGAATATTTTTTTCAAAAGGATCAGCTTCGACAATTCGTTGTTTGACCTGAAGTGAGGTAGGTAAATATTTCAGCCAATCCGTTTCGGAGACATCATCAATTTCCAATAATTGATTCCAATGAGTGGCATCTTCAATCAAACCATGTTTAAGCATTTCAGTCATCCCACTTCGAAGTTCTTCCTCTTCCAATGTTTTTAAAAAAATAGGATCAATGAAAACCGCTTGCGGATTTTCAAAAACGCCAATACTGTTTTTTACATTTTCAAAATCAATTCCGAGCTTCCCACCAATCGACGAATCCACTTGCGAAAGTAAGGTCGTAGGAATTTGTATAAAATCAATTCCACGCTTGAAAGTAGCTGCACAAAATCCACCCATATCGCCAATGACTCCACCACCCAAATTAATGAGTAAAGAATTTCGAGTGGCATTCAGTCGCATGAGTTCACTCCAAATGTGTTGACAAGTTTCTAAGTTTTTAAATTGTTCGCCAGGAGGGACAATGATAACTTCGGAATTAGTGTTTTTTATTTTATCAAAAAAAATAGGAAGGCAAAGTTCGAGCGTATTTTCGTCTACTAAAATAAAAACGTGTGCATATTGTTTTTTTTCTAAAAATTGCTCTAGCTCTTTCCAGATGTCGCCAATGAAAATGGAGTAAGTATCTAATTTTAAAATTTGCATTGATAAGTATTTCTTTAGTGAATTGGAGGTGAGGAAATGAGAGAAAAATGATTTTTGAGATAATCCACTCTCTGACTCTAAGGAGATTGATATAAGTTTTTTTTTCTGTGAGACTCTGTGAAAACCTCTCTGTGGATCTCTGTGATATAGCCTTCTAACTTGACTATATCACAGAGAACTTTAATGACATTGGAGTGAGAGTGGAATTCACATTGTTATCGTAACAACCTCAATCTACTTCTCCAACCATTTTAAAATCTCCGCAGTCGTTTTCCCTTTTATATCATCAGACAAGTCAACCTTTTTTTGAGATTTCATATCAATTGCAAAAGTACTTTTGTCTTGCGTTTTTAAAACTACAAAACGATTATTACTCCTACTTTTAGGAAGGTTGACATTCATCTTTTTAGGAACATCAAAGAGGACATTGACATTAAATTTATTTTCATCATAATCATAATTAGGAGCGATAGCTTGAAAGGTATTTTCGTTTTCAGATTTCAAAAAAAACAAAGAAGAAAAATCTTCACCTTCTCCATCACTCAAATCATATTCCGCAGATGGCAATAATACTTTGGGCGTTTTGATGTCAGTCAAATCAAAAGCAAATGCACCAATATCATTACAATAACCAATGAGATAATTTTCCCAAACTTCAAGGTGTTTGATTTGTCCCGATTGTGCATCAGCAGCAATTCGTTCATTTAAAAAATCAGGAATTAGTTCCTCTAACATCTTTTGATTTTTGACATCATAACAAAACACCGAAGCATATCCTTTGATAGCAATTAAGTTACTGTTCTTATTATAAATGATGTCGGCAATCGTATAAGGAAAGTCAGGACTGCTATTGACAGGAAGGATTTTTTTATAAATCAACTCACAATTTTCAGTATTATAAACTTCCAAAATTCGATGACTGTCGCCAAGTTCTTTATCCTTCGTCGTATCATCGGCAACGATGCAAACTAAAGTATTTTGGTCTTTGACCAATTTGCTATTTCCATCTAAAATTCTACTAGTAATTTCGCAATCTTTAGAAGGAGGAGATTTTTTTGCAATTGTCGTCGTCGTCGTTACAGCGTCTGGTTGACTTGTAATCTCAGTTGGTGGTTTCGTCGTTGCAGGTTCTTCGCAAGAAGTCCAACAAAATAATACGAGTAAAAAAAATCCAAAAAGCTTGATAAAATCCATCATTAGTATTTAGTGTTTGATTGGATTTTAAAGGTAAGAAGTAATAATGAATAATGAGACAATTAATAATTAATAATAATCGACAATACTTAGAGTGCTCTGGTTTTTGTATTTTCATTAAAGAAAAAATTAAGTTAGAGCGATCTAAGTATTGTGAGAATTATTGATTTTCAATTATTCATTTTTCATTGCAAATTGCATTCTATGTTCGAAGGCAAAAATGTCGATTCCATCTTTATATAACTCTGCAATTATTTTTTCATTATAAGGAATTACTTGAGGGCGAGCTTCGTCAGATCTAGTAAGGGTAACTTCACCATTTAATAAATACAAATCACCAGCTTCGATTTTATATTTTCCAGTATAGATCAATTCGTTAGCTTGGTAACCCTTCGGGTTTTTTATTTTTAAAATAAAAGTCTGATCGTCAAGTACGAAAGTACTTTGAGTTTCTTCATCTTCGTATTTCCCAAAAATATCATTAAGCCGAGGGTCAAGAGATTTATTATTTTGAAGACTATCCTTAGTGGAAGTTTGACCTCTTAATTTTCGATATGTAAGAGGATTGTTAGCATTAAAAAGAACACCTACCTCTCTCTTCGATAAGGCAACACTAAACACTTTCAACTCATCAATTACACCTCGCAAATTTCCAGTTTTATTAATTCCTCGACAAGGGCTGACATTGATTCCGAAATAAGCAATATCATCAATCGGAATGATATGAGGAACTTGATGACTATCTTGTAACACTCCATCTACAAAAAGTTGAACTTTATTTCCCTTCCGAGTATAGACATAGTGATGCCATTTGTCATTAGCGATTGGAGCAAAAATATTGTTTTTGATTTGAGGACGTTCTCGTTCGTAAAGTTCCGCATTGAGATTTCCATTGGCGAGTCGTAAGTCAACCATTCGGAAACCATTACATCTTGTTCTTTTTCCCAAAAGGCTAGAGCGTTGATTAATGTCATCCGTTTTAAAATAAAAACTAATCGTAAAATTTCTTTTGCCTCTGAGGAAGCGATTGACGCTACCTTTAAAAACGATGTTCTGATTTCCTCCATTAAAATAAAGTGCATCACCATTGACACCTTGTACTTTTTGGAGGTCGCCATAAATTTTTCCTCTACCGCCAAAGCCAGCGTAATCTCTTACCTTTCCTTTTTCAAAAGGATAATAGGCGACTAGATTTTCTTCGAATTGTCCTTGAGTTATAAAACTGCTCAATAGAAATAAGAGTAGGAGTAAATGATTCATTTTCATAATTACTTTTTTAATGAGAATTGTACTTAATACTACTTTAAGATTTTAAAAACAGTACGACCTCTCTGAGGTCGGAATTTTTTTTTAAATTAAAATCTAACATACTGTGACCAGGCTGTGGTCATTTAAAACTTGATATGACCACAGCGTGGTCACAGTATGTTAGCAAAAAACAAATCAATGTTTCTGACCTCAGCGAGGTCATACTGTTTTTTAAAAATTAAGTACCATTCCTTAGATTTTGTTGCTTAGTGTATGAATGTTTGTAAAAGTAATTCCAAAAGCTTGAATAAAGTCTTATCAAAATTTTAAAGTCTTTAAATTCAAGTGTTAAAGTCTTTTCAAATGTTAAAATTTACCTTTCTACGATTTTTTTCGTAGTTAAATTTGTTTTTACGAATAAGTTCGTAGATATTTGTTACTACGAAGTTATTCGTAACTTTTGAGCAAGTGAACTTCGCCCTTGAGCAGGCGAGTTTACAAAGACTGCCAGAACACTTCCGAAGTGACGACTTCGGAAGCTATTTGTAATGAATAATTAACGCTGCGCTAATGAAATAATTTTCAATTTTTCATTTTCAACTTTCAACTCTAAAAATCTTTTTATGTCAAAAATAAATATCAAACCAACAGAATCCGAATTAGAAATTTTACAAATCTTATGGGAGCACGGCGCATCTACAGTAAGAAATGTAAATGAGATGCTAAATGAAAAAAGAGTAACAGGACAAAAAGAAATCGGTTATACTACGACTTTAAAATTAATGCAATTGATGCATGAAAAAGGATTGGCAAATCGAAATGAAGAAAGTCGTACACATATATATGAGGCAAGAGTGAAAGAGAATGAAATGCAAAAAGTGTTATTAGACAAATTTGTAGATAAAACTTTTCGAGGTTCAGCGATGAAGATGGTGATGCAAGCTCTAGGTAATCACGAAACTTCAAAAGAAGAATTAGATGAAATCAAAGCGTTGATTTCAAAAATTGAAAATAAATAAAACAACTTAAAATAATTTCATTGCCGTTCGTTTTTTATTTTAAAAAATCAAAAAGAATAGCGAGTCCCAGAGGGACGAAACATCGGTAGAAAAATAATAGAAAGTAATAAGTCCAGTCCCAGAGGGACGACATATATTTTAAAATTCGAAAAAATATATATGCCGTCCCTCTGGGACTCTGTAAAAAGCTTCTAGAATTTTTCTACCAATATTTCGTCCCTCTGGGACTCGTAAAAAATGATTTTTGCAAAAGCTAAAAAACACGGTAATGAGAAATAATAAAGTATCATGATACAAAATATATTCTCAGACGAATTAATTCAAGCATTAGGATGGACAATGATTCATTCACTATGGCAAGGATTTGCAGTTGCAATTTTGATGGGACTTGCTATGATCGTTTTACAAAAAAAATCTTCTAAGGTCAGATATGAGATCGCATGGTTTGCATTATTTTTAGTTTTTGTTTTATCGCTATCTACATTTATTTATTTGTATGATTCGATTTCAGGAGGTGAAGCATTGAGTGCAGGAATAGTTGGAATAACAGGATTGGCGGAAGGCGGAATCATTCTTGAAAATACAAATACCGTTCAATCATTTTTTGAAAAAGGAGTTGCTTACTTTAATCAACATTTACCATTGATTGTAAATCTGTGGATTGTAGGAATGGTCTTTTTCTTAATTCGATTAATCGGAGGATTGACTTATATCGAACGATTAAAAAAACAGCAGCAACAATCCGTTCCTGAAAAATGTCAACTTATTTTTAAAAAATTAGTGCGGAGATTTCCAATGAAAAAAACGATTCGCATTGCAGAATCTGCTTTGATAAAAGTACCAATGGTAATTGGATATTTGAAGCCTGTGATTTTATTTCCCGTAGGGGCAATCAACCAACTCACTCATGAAGAAGTAGAAGCAGTTCTCGCTCACGAACTTGCACATATTTATAGGAATGATTATTTGCTCAATATCATTCAATCATTTATAGAAATTATATTTTATTATCATCCTGCAGTTTGGTGGATTTCTGCCAACATCCGAATGGAACGTGAAAACTGCTGCGATGACATTGCCGTACAACTTTGCGGCAACTCGCTCAATTATGTAAAAGCATTGTTAAGCTTGGAGGAAATACAACCTGCTCCAAGTCTTGCGATGTCATTTTCTTCTGGTAGAAAAAATCAATTGCTCAATCGTGTTAAGCGTATTTTAAATCAACCACAAAATAAATTTAACATTATGGAGAAATTTACTGCCACCAGTTTTCTATTAGGCGTATTGCTACTTTTTTCAGTAAGTGCGACAATACCTGCGGAAGACAATTTGGAGGAACAAAAAATTACTGAAGCTACTGTACAAGAATCAGAGGAAGTTTTACCGCCTACATCACCTGAGACATTTCAAAATGAATTGGACACACTTCCATTACAAGGATCAGGGAATATGATATATTCAAAAGATGGAGAATCAATTGCCATCGAATACCAAGATGGAGAAATTAAAAACTTGAAAATCAACGGTGAAGAAATTCCTAAAGATGAATATGATGATTACAAACCTCATATTAATGACTTAATGAAACGTGTACCAACGCCACCTGCACCACCGAGCCCAAATCATAGATCAGCACCACCTGCGCCTCCAGTTCCAGATGGAGAACATACAGGAGCTGTTATTGATGGAGATAATATGAAAGTAGTCATAACTCAAGATGAAGAAGGGAAGACTATTATTATTGCTGATTCTTATGAAGAAGGAGAGAGCACTAATGTAATTGTTGCGGATGGTGAAATTACATTAAATGGTAGAAGAATAGATGTATCAGAGTATCCTATTATTTTGGGAGATGAAGATTTGAAAATCGATATGCCAATCATAGAGTTTGAGGCTGAAAATGGAATAAGGATTCATTCATTTGGTAGTGAGGAATTATCTATTCCGAGTTTGGAACATATTCCAAATTTCTTAGACACATTTGATTTAAGGATTAATAATAATCAGGTATTTAGTAATGATTATTTTAAAGATAATTTCAATATTGATTTCGATTCTATTCCTTTTTCAGATGAGAGTATTTTAATCAAAGGTGAAGATGGAGTAATAAAGTGGAATGACTTGACAGAAGAAAAACAAAGAGAGTATAGAGAAGAGATGACTGAGATAAGACAACTGATGGAAGAGAAACAAGAAGTGATGTACAGAGAACTAGCAAAAGAATCAAAGGTCATTAAGCGATTAGATGAAGAGATTGAAAAGAGTACAGGTGCTCAAAAAGAGTTAGTCATAAAGTTAAGAGAACAGCAATTAAGAAGCTTGGCAAAAACATTAAAACTTCAAGGTGAACGAAAGGCAGAAATGCAATTAGAACTGAATGAGAGAAAAGCAGAAATGAAGCATCTTCAAAAAGAAAGAATGAAGTCGATTGAAGAAATGCGTAATAATCTGAATAGAGTAGGCGGAACCAATTGGACAAGTGCATTAGAAGCTCAACTCAAAAAAGATGGTCATATGGAAAATGACGGCAGCTATAAATTTTCATTGAACGAAAAGCGTTTAAAGATAAATGGGAAAAAACAATCTCAAGCTGAAATGAATAAATATGTTAGTTTATTAGATTCGGTTACGGCAAATGGTTTGGGAAGTAATTTTGCTGTTAAAGTATCAAGAGATGGTCGGAACAATCGAAGTAACTCTATTTCGACTTCTGGAAATGAAGCGCATTAAAAATTTTGATGTAACAAAATTTTAATTAGTTCGTCTTGTAAATAGAATTTAGGGAAATGTGAAAAGCTATTTTTTTACATTTCTTCAAGAAGTTAGACAAAAGAAACCGTATAGTTATAAGGATAAGATTTTTTTGATAGTTTTCTTTAAAAAATCATTGCATACCCTTCGGTATGGAATTATTTTTTAAAGGAAAACCTGCCTGCCGGCAGGCAGGTAGCGGAAAAAGATATTCTTATAAAATACGGTTTCTTTTGTCTAACTTCTTACATTCTCCATGTCCTTTTAAAATCACATCACAAATAATTGTAGCTTTTCTATAACGTTACATTATACTGCTAGCACTTCTAGTAAATGTTAAAGTCAGTATTTCAAATTTCGAACAAGCAACAATTTAATAGTTAGTATGTCTATACTTATAGATATTATTTTTTCACAATTAAAATCGCACAGTTATGAAATCATTTCAACGCTTCGTGTTATGTACACTTGCAATGTTATTATTAGTCGGCACATCTATTCATGCACAACAAAAAAATGAAACTAAATCAGAAACTTATATCATCATTCAAAAAAATGGTGGTGACGAAAAAGTAATTGATAACTTAGAAGAAGTCTTAATTGAATTTGACATAAAAGGAAATGACAAAGAGGTGGAAGAGGATTTTATGCGTGGACGTTCACACAGAAGTTCTAAACCATTTTTAGGTGTTTACTCTCGCAATAATCAAAATGGAAAAGGTATCGTCATTGATAGAATTGTAAATAATAGCGCAGCTCAAAGAGCAGGTTTACAAAATGGTGATATTATTACTAAAGTTAATGCGACTGAAATCAATACTGTTCAGAATTTGATTTATGAATTAAAACAACACCAAGTAGGTGATGTCGTAAATATCAATTATATCAGAAATGGACAAGCTACTCAAATGGAAGTAGAATTGAGTGCGAAGCAAACTCGTACTCATCGTACTTACTCTTACACTTATGATTCTCGAGTGGACAGAGATCCATGTAAAGTTTTTATAGGAGTATTTAATACTGCACATTATAATGACAGAGGAGTAAAAGTGACAAGTGTGATAGATGATACTCCAGCTAGTGAAGCACAGTTATTAGCAGGCGACTATATCACAGCACTTGATGGTGTAAATGTAAAATCTCACCGTCAATTATTAGCTGAGCGAAACAAGCATAATCCAGGTGATAAGTTTATGATTACTTATACTCGTAATGGAGTATCGTATGAAGTGGAAGCACAATTCAAAAGTTGTGATGACCAAAAGCAAGAAACTCCTATTGTTGAAAAAATCGAGGAAGCACCTATCGTTGACAACCCTGTAATTACTCCATCAAATAATTCTTTGCAAGTAGCAGGAATGGAAGCATATCCAAATCCTACTTACGGAGATTTAAATTTGAAATTCCAAGCGGAAGCAAAACCTACTACAATTAGAATTGTAGATATTCAAGGTAGAATAGTTCATAGTGAAACGTTGAATAATTTTGACGGAGACTATAGCAGACTTTTAGATTTGAGTAACGGAACTCCTGGAGTATTGACTATCAGTATCATCCAAGATGGAAAAGTATTTACTAAAAATATAGTATTACTTGCAAGAGCATAGTGCAGCAAGCCGCAATTGATAATTGATAATTGAAAATTAACAATTAAAAATTGTCTTCTAACTTGGATTAAAAATATTCCAAGTATAAAGAATAATTCTGTATAATTAGTTATTGAAAAGAAATCCGTGGCATCCTCAAATGAGGATGTTACGGATTTCTTTTTTTATAAATTATCTATTTAGTTCGTATACCTAAATCATTTAAATCAAAAAAAAATATTCAAAAAAAGTGCTTAAAGGCTTTTATTGTTCAAGCTGAACCTATAATTTTGTTAGGTTTTAATTATTATACCATTTAAACCTAACCAAAAATGTCATCTAAAAAAGTTAATGACTTTATGACTCGTGTAAAAGCACGTAGTCCACATGAACCTGAATTTCATCAGGCGGTACAAGAGTTCGCCGAAGTAGTAGTTCCTTTCGTTGAAAAAAATAAAAAATATCAAGGTTACAATTTATTAGAACGTATGACGGAACCTGACCGTGCGATTTCTTTTAGAGTAACTTGGGTTGATGACAAAGGAAATATTCAAGTCAATCGAGGTTATCGTATTCAATTCAATATGGCGATTGGTCCATACAAAGGTGGACTACGATTTCACCCTTCTGTAAATTTAAGTATCCTTAAATTTTTAGGCTTCGAACAAACTTTTAAAAATAGTTTGACCACACTACCTATGGGTGGTGGTAAAGGTGGAAGTGATTTTAATCCTAAAGGAAAATCAGATGCAGAAGTAATGCGATTTTGCCAAGCATTTATGAATGAATTATTTCGACACATCGGACCTGATACAGATGTTCCTGCTGGAGACATTGGAGTAGGAGGTCGAGAAGTTGGTTTCCTTTTTGGTCAATATAAAAAATTGAGAAACGAACACACAGGTGTTTTTACTGGAAAAGGATTTTCATTTGGAGGTAGTCGAATTCGTCCTGAAGCAACAGGTTATGGATGTGTTTATTTTACTCAAGAAATGTTGAAGACTCGTGGAGAAGGTTTTGAAGGGAAAAAATGTTTAGTTTCTGGTTCTGGAAATGTAGCACAATATACTGCTGAAAAATTGATAGAATTAGGTGCAACAGTTTTGACTCTTTCTGACTCAGGTGGATGTATCTATGATGCAGAAGGAATTGATGCTAAGAAATTAGCATTTATAAAAGACCTTAAAAATAACAAACGAGGTCGAATAAGTGAATACGTGAAAAAATATAAAAAAGCAAAATTCACAGCTAAAGGTAATCCTTGGAAATATAAAGCAGATTGTGCTTTTCCTTCAGCTACGCAAAATGAGTTGAACGAAAAAGATGCAAAGACTTTAGTGAAGAATGGAATCATTGCAGTTGGCGAAGGTGCGAATATGCCTTCTACGATTGAAGCGATTAATGTTTTTCATAAAGCAAAAATTCTTTATGCTCCAGGGAAAGCTTCTAATGCTGGAGGTGTTGCAACTTCTGGTTTGGAGATGTCTCAAAACAGTCTTCGAATGCAATGGAAAAGAGAAGAGGTGAACGAACGTTTGCATAACATCATGAAAGATATTCATCAACAATGTGAGGAGTATGGAAGAATCAACAAAGATTATGTTGATTATGTAAAAGGTGCTAATATTGGTGGATTTGTAAAAGTAGCAGATGCGATGATTGGGCAAGGAGTTCTTTAATGAGAAATTGAGAATTGAAAATTGTCGAATAGACTTATTTCTATTTACAAAAATAAAAAAGGTGAGTACACAAAGTGTACTCACCTTTTCTTTTTTATTTAAAATAAAATTTAACTCTTACCGAATCTTCACTTTTGCTCCAAACAAAATAGAACCAGAATGTATTCTATCATTTTGAGGACCAAAACCATCAAGTCCTACACTTTCAAATGTAAAGTAATGTCGATAAACAGGTTGTAAATATAAGCTCCATCTATATGTGAATTTTCTTTCAATACCTAAACCTAAGTTAGCAGCTAAGTAACTACTATTTCTTAAGCTTCCACCTTCAAATAAACCTTTGTAAGAAGCTGACTCAGTAGCAATTTTACTATTTTCAATAGGTGATCTAGATGATTCAGTTTGCTCTTCAATTTGGAAGTTGAAGTTGTTTTTAACAGCAGTATTTAATGATATTCCAGTCAAACTATACATTCTCCACTTATTTTTCATCAAAAATGCATATTGAATATTTAAAGGAATTTGTACCATATCTAATTCTGCATCTGCCCATTGTTCTTCCAAATATCCATCTGTAAAATTACCAATGATATTAGATTCTTCACGTTGGTTGTAACTGATATAACTATAAGAAGCACCTGTTTCAATTAAAAATCTTTTAACCTGAAATCCTATTGAAAATCCACCGCTATATCCATTTCGATCTCTTTGATATACATCCCAATCTTTAATTGAAGTATTGAAAAAATCAGATTGAATAAAGTTATAATCAACAGATGAAAACATACTAAATGACAACTCTGTTTTTCTAACTTTTTGCTTATTTTTAAGACCAGCTAACAAATCAGATTCAGGATTGTCCAATGAAAGTAGTTCAGGAACTAAAGATGCTAAAGGAGTAATTCCATTTATAATAGAATGATTCCTAGTGCTTTCTTTATTTTCTTTTAATAAATTATTAGATGAAGAGAGTTGAGTTAAAGGAATAATCTCTTCTCTATTTTCCGATTCTACAAGAGCAATTTTTTGATTTTTTAAATAAGAAATACTCGTTGAATTTGTAGATGGAATTAGATTGTTAGAATTTATAGTCTCTGATGAAATTCCCTCAGTAACTATATTTGATTCTTCTATTATTGAAGAATGCTCAGAATTGTTTTTCGTTTTATTTTTTGAATTAGAAACTGCGTCAGCAGTAAGAGTATTATCAGCAAGCAAGTTCTCAGAAGAAGTCGACTGAGGTAATATTGCTGCTTCATTAAGGTTATTCGTATTATTTGGAGATGTAGGTATTGTTGCTATAGGAAGAGGAGAAGAAGATTCTTTTAATTTTTTGATAGGTTGGTTAATGGCAGTCCAAACTAAAAGTAAAACAACTATCGCTTCCAAAGCTTTAGTAATAATTACTTTTCGTCGATAAGCATATTCTTCATCTAATCGAGCGGACATGATTTCCCAATGATCCTTATTATAAGGAGTCTCCAGATCATTTAAATGCTCATAAGCGACACCATCTAAATATATATCTTCTAATTGAGGATCGAATTCTGAGTCAGGAGTTCCAAGTTCAGCGTCTAATTTATTTTCCATCAAAGACCAATCCATTGGAGCGTATTGATGACCGTCTAAATTTCCAAGAGATTGTTCTATTGATTGGTCAAAACTATTCGCCTCAACATCTGCATTCAAATCTATATCTGCATCTATCTTTCCTTCCAAAGATGACCAATCCATTGGAACATGATCTGCACCATCCAAATTTCCCAAAGACTGTTTAATAAATTGGTCGAAGTTCTTATTCTCCATATTTAATCATTTTCGCAGCGAGAATTGCTTTAAGTTTATGTCTCGCTTTCACTAAGTTGGACCGAGAAGTACTTTCAGTAATTCCCAGTTGGTTAGCAATTTCTTTGTGTGAATAACCTTCAATAACATAAAGGTTAAAAACAGATCGATAAGCAGGAGAAAGAGTTTGGACAGCGGCAAGAATTTCTTTTTCAGTAACTTGACTGATAGCATCGGGAGCATCAGTACTAATTGAATAAGCAGTTTCTAAATCTTCTGTTCTACGGCGAACATTTTTTCGATAAAAATCAATAGCCGTGTTGACCATGATTCGGCGCATCCAAGCAGAGAGGGAAGTTCCTGGTTGGTATTTTGAAATATTTTTGTAGACTTTAATAAAGCCTTCATGTAAAATATCTAAAGCATCATCCTTATTATTTGAATAACGAAGACATACACCCATCATCTTGCCATAGTACTCTTGGTACAGCAACTGCTGAGCATCTCGATCATTGCGAATACACGCAGAGATCAAGTCGTTTTCTTCATTATTTAAATTTAAGGCTAAATCCATAGATTATTTTTATTAAAATTAGCCGAAATAAGTTCTTGTTCAAAATTATTTATAATTTATTTCGAGATTATTTTTTATCAATCAAGGCAAAAAACGTAGACGAAATAGATATAAAATAATTATTTCTAAGAACTTAGTAACCGAGAAACCTAACCGATTTATCTCTTTTTCTGTTATCTGTTTCTAAATGTAGTTTTATTATACATTTATTGAACGATTATATTATGGCTAATGCTGCGTTTTTAAGAAGGAAAATAAGATTTGAAGTAGGACAAATGAAATCATATTAATCACCCATAAAAGTTACTTTACATTCCTAATAAGAACGAAAAAATTTGACATTAATTTTGAAGTGTATTTTATTATTTTTACGCTTTAAATATTACGAGAAACAAAACAAAATTACAACATGGAAGAAAATACTTTACTCGGAGGGTTTGATTATAACAAAATTATAGAAGTAGCAATTGATGGCTTTTCTAAGTTGGCTATGGCAATTGCTATATTAGTTATTGGATTTTGGATAGTTAAGAAGATGATGACATTAGTAGAAATGTCATTAGCTAAATCTAACCTATCTATCGAAGTCCGTTCATTTTTAATCTCTTTATTAAGTGCTGTAATGAAAGTGTTTGTTCTTTTAGCAGCAATTCAAAAAGTTGGAGTAGAAACTACTTCACTTGTAGGATTGATAGCTGCTGCTGGTTTTGCAGTAGGGATGGCATTGCAAGGAAGTTTGGGGAATTTTGCAGCTGGAATAATGATCATGGTTTTTAAACCATATAAAATTGGAGATTGGGTGGAAGCAAGTGAGAAATTCGGTAAGGTCGAAAGCATTCAAATATTCACCACAGCTATTGTTACTCCAGGACAAAAAACACATATCATTCCTAATGGTCAAGTGATGGAAGGAGTGATTACTAATTATTCTGAAAAAGGAAATATTCGTTTGGAACTTAATGTAGTAATGCCTTACGCTGAGAGTTTTCCAAAAGTAAAAAATATCATTCAAGAAGCATTAAAAACAGTTCCCGTAGTAATTAAAAATCAAGAGCCAGTTATAGGAATCGAAACTTATGATAGTCATAGTGTTGTTTTAGCGATTCGACCATTGATTCATCCTGATGATTATTGGACAGCTACATTTGATTGTTATGCTGCCATTAAGCATGCATTTAGTGAGAACAATGTAAAAGTAGCTTACTCTGAGGGAATTGAATTGGGAGATATTGGAAACTAAAATAAAGCAATTACAAAATGTAATTGTATTGTTATTTTAAATTAAACAAAAAGGCGTTCATCGTAAGATGAACGCCTTTTTGTTTTTTATTTAAAAATTTGAAGAATCAAAAATTATTAGAATTTATTCTAAATAAAATTGTTCGTACGACCGTCAACCGTTAGCCGTCAACTGAATAAACTCTACTGCTTAATCAATTTTTGAACACTCTTTCCATTTTCATTCATTACTGTTACATAGTAAATTCCAGCAGGGAATTTAGAAGCATTCAATTGAGTTGTATAGTTCGTAATTGTATTGTTATAAACTTCAAGTCCTAAATTATTATGAACAAATAATGTAGTAGTTTCCGCTAATACTTCATCACTTACTTCAACAGAAAAATTATCGACAACTACTGTTGGATAAACTTTTACAGCAAGTTCTTGACGAAGTGTAGAGGTAGAAGTACTCGGATTTAATAATCTATAAACTTGCCCATCCGCAGGATGTGAATCCAAGGCAGTAAGATTATAGGTATCTATAACAGTAGAATCAGCAGAAGCAATAGAAGGATCTGTAGATGCGCCTGTCAAATACCAGAAAATGTCTAGGTCTTGATTTAAGCTGGCATCAGTTGTAAAATTTTCTATAATAGCAGGCGTAGCCGAACCGAAATCAAATATCAAATTAGGATTGACAATAGTACTAGGACCAAATCTGAATTCAATATCATTTGTTCCTTCATATAACCACATTTGAAAAGTTACTCTATTTTCGATGGTTCCAAAATCAAAAGCCTCATTAAAGAAGCCACAATCATCCCATTCCAATTTGAAGATTTGACTACCAGCAGTTCCTTCTGTTGTATGAGATATTGTAGATTGTAAAGAAGGGTCAATAGTTTCTATATCAATTAAATCATCAAGGGATGCAAAAAGCAAATCCAAAGAATCGACAGTATACTGATCTTGAAAAAATACCATTCCACCTAATCCTCCAAAAGTTAAAGAACTAAATTCTTCTCCATAAAATTCAAAATTAAATCCAATAGGAACAACATACTCAGGGTCATCCCAACTATCTCCCACCGAACTCAAAACAGTAGCTTCTTGTAGGTTAGCATAGGTATCAGTTTCAGTAACTAAAAGGTAAGGGAAAGTCTGAGCATTAATATTTGTAAGTGTAAAAAGAAGAGCGAAAGTAAAAATGATTTTTGTAGTAAAATTTTTCATAGAGTATTGATTTTGATTTAAATAAATTAAGAATAAATAAACAAATTGTTTTAAGAAATACGCCGATTTTATTATCTTTGTTGCGCTAAAGTAATAACATTTGTAATATCTTCAATGTTAATATTAGTTAAGAAATTAAAAGAAAGACTTAAAGTTAAATATGAGCAAAGGAAAGAGTAAAAAATCAACATGGACTCCTAGTGGAGGAAATGTAGAAAATGAAGATGGAGTCATCACATTGACTGGGATGTATAAAGATTATTTTTTGGATTATGCATCGTATGTTATTTTGGAACGAGCCGTTCCTGCTTATGAAGATGGATTGAAACCTGTACAACGTCGTATCCTTCATGCACTAAAACAAATGGACGATGGACGATTCCATAAAGTCGCAAATGTAATTGGTCAGACCATGCAATATCACCCTCATGGTGATGCAGCGATTGGTGGAGCATTAGTGAATTTGGGTCAAAAAGATTTACTCATTGATCCTCAAGGAAACTGGGGAGATGCTCGGACTGGCGATGGCGCAGCTGCACCTCGTTACATCGAAGCACGACTAACTAAGTTTGCATTGGAGGTCGCATTTAACAGTCAAACTACTGAATGGCAATTGACCTAC
>JALZVK010000289.1 GCA_023301005.1 Saprospiraceae bacterium
TTACCTATGCAGACTCTTTATTTATACATTCAAAAATTCAAGAATCAAAACCAAAATTGCTCGTAGAAATTGGAATTGCAGCCGGTATTTCTTCTGCAACTATGTTGCATTCTATGCAGAAGTTAAATAATGACTCAAAACTTTATGCTTTTGACATTATGGAAAAATGCTTTTTTGATGATTCAAAAGAGGTAGGTTTTGCAGTGAATGAAATGATTGATAAAGATTTTGTGGCAAATAGATATGTGAAGAATGTACCAAGCTCAGTTTTTGAATTTGATAAATATTTCAAACCGGATTCTATAGATTTTATTTTCATAGATGCAAATCATAGGCACCCTTGGCCTTCGATTGATATTCTCGTTGCTTTACCTTATTTGAAAGAAGGGTGTACAGTATGTTTACATGATATTAACTTGCCTCTTAAAAATAAGAAATTCCCTAATTACGGTGTGAAGAATGTATTCGATAAACTTGAGAATGTAAAGAAAGATAATTCGATTGATGATATACCGAATTGCGGTTCTTTTGTGATAGAAAATAAATCTAATGTTGAGTCTCAAGTAAAGGGTATTTTTAAGTATTGTAAATGGGAAGAAAATTTAAATGAAGAGGTTACTAATAAGTTGAAGAATCTAGGATTACTTGATTAATTATAAATGAAAAAAATTAAATAAATGAAAAAGAGTGTTATTTTAATCGTATTCTCAATAGCTGCATTTGTTTGTTTGCAAAGTTGTAGTACAGAAACTGAAAGTACTGACAAAGTCATAAGTAAAGATATAAAAACTACAATGCCTGTAAAGGTGAATAAAGCTAATAAAGGTGTCCTTTCTAATTACACAAGAATTAAGAAAAAAACAGCTACAAAAATCCAAAAAATTGGTAATAAACAAGTGCAAAAAAATCCAGTCAGAGTTTCAAAAGATAAAAAATTTATAACTGTTTCTGGTTACGCCTTTGATGATAAAAATAAAGGCTTGTCTAAAGATATTTATATTTCAATGAATAAGAAAGTTTATAAATGTGAGACAAATATATCGAATGCAGAAGCATCGAAGAAATATGGAAAAAAATACGAGATGTCTGGATTTAAGAAAGTATTTAGAACTGCACAATTAAAGAAAGGTAAATATGAAGTAAAGATAATTTCTGCAGATATTAGCGGAAGTGGTATCTATTTACCAGGAAATATTAGCAGTTTTATCCTTGAATAACATGATTAGAAACTCTAAGAGTTTTTTGAAAAATTAAAAATTTAATATGCAAGAAATGTATTCTATAATTAAGGCAAAACCTTGGTTAAGTGAAAACTATAAACCAAAAGGTAATAGTATTTGGCATATCCCAACAATGATTACAAAAGAGGAGAAATTATTACTTTCTTGGCTTGCGGAATTCTTTGTTAAGGGGAATGGTCAAATTGTTGATTTGGGTAGTTTTTTGGGAGGATCGACTGCATTTTTGGCGCATGGTCTTTCACAAAATAAATCAGTTGATAATATTAAGATTCATTGCTATGATGTTTTTTATATACCACCAACTGACTTACATGTAATTGATTATTTTTTCCCTCAAGAAAAATTAGCTTTTCCTACTGATGGAAATATTCTCCCTATATTCAAAAAATATACGAAATCCTATGCGGAAAATATTATAGTTAACAAAGGTAGAATCGAGAAGATTATACCTAGCATGGACAATATTGAATTACTATTTGTAGATTTAATGAAATCTCCAATTTCGTATGATCATACAATTACTCATTTTATACCTAAGCTTGTACCAGGTAAATCAATAATGATTTTACAAGATTACCTATATAAAAATTCCGGCCCTTGGCATGCAATTTTGATGGAATTATTAGATGATTATTTTGATTTACTTACTCATACAAGTGTAAATAGTGTAGTTTATTCTTATAAGAAAAAGATTCCGAGGAGTGTTTTGCGTGATTGTTTGTGGGATAATATAGATAATGAATCTAAAATAGCTTTATTAGAAAAGGCAAAATTGAGATGGAGTCTTATTCCACATATTGAGATAGTGGAAAATCAGATAAATAATTTAAAAGAGTCTTTGAGGGTAGGAGCGAGTAATTAGTTAAACACAATCAATTTATAAGTACAAATTAATTTATAGTTATGTTCTCATTAGATAAACCAAATCAGCTATTTCTTAAAAATGAGGCTGAATCCAAAAAATTGATAATTTATTTGCATGTTCCCAAGGCGGCGGGTAATAGTTCTATTGGTTCGATTAAATCTGAAGTAGGTGTAGAAAATTTTAAAAGTATTCAATGGAATGATGTGGATAATTCATGGGGTGACTTCATCAAGGAGCACGAACGTAGAAAATTTAAATTAGTATCGGGACATTTTAGGATGAAGCATATTCTGGAATTAGATAAGTATGAGGTAGATTATAAATTAGTCACTTTTATTAGGCACCCTGTTGAAAGGATTATCTCTCAATACAAATATCTCTGTACAGATAAAGATCCTAACTATATAGAATTTAGGAAAAAATACCCGAACTTCGATGACTATGCCTATAGAGGAGTAGGGCCTAATGTGGTATCAAGAATATTAGTCCAAGGGGCTCTTTCGTTTGAGGAGTATCTTGTAAAAATTAAACGTAAATATGACTTTGTAGGTGTCTCTGAACATTATGATTTTTCAATGTTATTGCTGATGAATTACTTAGGCTATGATTATACTGTAAGCCAAAAGAAGAATGTAACTATTAAGAATCAACATAATCAATTCGAAGTTTCTAAAAAGACATATGATTACTTGTTAGAAAAACACAGTTTGGATGTTCAGATATTTGAGCATTTCAATGGTTTATATAACGATATTTCAAAAAAGTTTATTCACTATTATATAAAAAAAATTAATAGTGCAGAATCAATTAAAGCATAATTTACTATGGAAAATACAAATTTAAAATTTATAACAGACAAAAAATATTGGGATGAATTTTATTCTAACAACAAAGAACTACTTCAACCATCAAGCTTTGCAGTTTTTTGCCTAAATAATTACTTAAACGAAACTAGTAGTAAATCCATTATTGAGTTTGGATGTGGTAATGGCAGAGATTCTTTTTTCTTTGCATCAAAAAATTGTCAAATAGTGGGGGTAGACAATTCATCTCAAGCCATTGAAAGTAACATGAGTAAACTTAGAGGTTTAAATGCGAGTGAGTCAATTACCTTTAAAGAAGGTAATTTTGAGCACGTATTGGAAGCTTATAAAGAAAGTATAAATGTAATATATTCCCGCTTTACCATGCATGCTGTAACTGAAGATATAGAAGATGCAATCTTAAATAAATCTTATGAAGTCTTACCTGAGGGTGGATTTTTAATGACTGAATTTAGAACTATAAACGATCCTTTAATGCAAAACGGACAGAAAATTGGAACTTACGAAAGGATTACAACTCACTATCGAAGATTTATAGATTCAAATGTGTTTCTAAAGAAATGTTTGAATTTGGGATTTACCTTAAATTATTTTATTGAGAAAAATAATTTGTCAGTTTATAAGGATGATAATCCTGTGTTAGTAAGGTTAATATTACAAAAGTAGAATATTTAAATTTCATGAATTTACACTACAGTGCTCTTGAAAATCATTACTTGTCAGATAAATTTAATTCAATTATTGACAAAGGTCTGTTTTTTTTAAATTTAAAATACATCGGAGGCTTTCTTGACGATTCTCCATTGGATGTCTCTATTGAACGGAAAACACGATTCATAAAAATTGAGTTACGCTCTGCAAACACTTCATTGCAATTTGACCAAATTCAAATTTTTAGTGGTGTTAAAAATATTGCGAGTGAAGGAATAGTTAGTTATTCTTCCAACTACTCTAAATTTAAACAGCGTAATAATAAAAGTGAAACTAATGGTAAAATAACAGGGGATATAGGTTTTCATACGGATTCAGAACTATCTCCTTGGTGGAAGATTGAATTTGAAGAAGACATTTTCATTAATAATGTGGTATTATTTAATCGTCAAGACTGGTGGGCCTCTAGGTTGAATAATTTGGAAATCTATATTTCTAATGATAATCTAAAATATGAATTAATTTGGAAGAATTATTCCATAGAAAATCAAGTGACAAAATTACATTATATTATTTCTGAAATTGAAATTTATGTGAACCATTGTTTTGATAGATCTAAATATTTGGCAGAGTATCCATCTTGGGTAACCTATCAGAAATATCTATTTGATGATTTTATATCTTTTTTTAATCATACTGTTTTTAATGAAAGTTATTCTGCAAAAGCATTTACGGTTTTAAAAACAAAGTTTAATTTTCTTACAAAATATATTTCAGAAAATTTATTAGGATTAACACCTAGAAGTTTAGAAGTAGGTGGCAAAGTAAACGATAATCCTCTTGAAATATTGCTGAATGAAGAAGTAGTATTCATTAAGCTTTCATTATCAGAGGAAGTACAACTGGCACTTGATTCTATTAAAGTATTGGACGACAAAGAAGAATCGTTACAGTTGTCTATATCTTCTTATAGTTCTTTAGATACTAAAACCATAGTGGAACCTGAGAAGTTGTGCTCTAATATCCAGACAGGTATGACACAATTTCAAACTAAGAAGGAAAAATCTCCTTTTGTTGTTGTACAGGTACAACAACAAAAAAGGATATCTAAGATTGAGATTTATAATCAATGTAACTCTAAATCACATCTGCTTAATTCTTTACAAGTTTCAGTTGGTATAGATGTAAATGAACTTCATACGGTTTATGACAATAGCCTTTCTGTATTACATGCAGAGAAAGTGGCGAATTTATTATTTTCATATCATATTAAAGATGTCAACCATTTGGCAAACCTAGCACATCTAAAAGTTATCCAAAGAAGGAAATTGAAACAAGCTTGGAGAATTCTATCCTTAGGAATAAGAGTAAATAAAGAAGAAGCAAATGTGATCTTTGATAAAATCAAATTAGCTACTGAAAATGATTCTTTCTCACCAAAACTTATGGCATCTAATCATAAAATATATTCAACTTTTAGTGAGGACAAAATAATAAGTATGACTAGTTCAATGAAAGAGCTTGTTTCATTCTTTAAAATCACATTTGATATTGACTTAGTCCTAGCCTATGGTACATTATTAGGCGCAGTACGTGAACAAAAAATTATACCACATGATGATGATGTTGACTTAATTTACATTAGTAAAAAGGAAAATAAAAAAGACGTTTTTATAGAAAGAGATATAATTATTGAGATACTTGAAAAAAATAAATTTTCTGTTCGCAAATCCTCAGGTAATTTTCATGTGAAAGGGAAGAGTGGATTTGTTTTAGATCTTTTTCCTTCTTGGTTGAATAAAGAAGGTGATTGGTTTGTCTATCCATTCGTCAAAGGAAACATGCGCAAAGATGATTTGTACCCCCTTTCACATCTCAATTTTGAGAATGAAAAGTTTCCAGTAATTAAAGATTATACTCTATTTTTGAAAACTGTTTATGGTTCAACATGGGAAATCCCAGACCCATTGTATAGGCATGATTGGGGGAAATTCTCTAAATTCTTCAAGTTCTTGAACAAGTACAATCAATTTACAGCTGATACAGAAAATTTATCAGAGTTAAGTACTT
>JALZVK010000290.1 GCA_023301005.1 Saprospiraceae bacterium
CTGCCTCAAAGAAACTGCATAAATCAGAACTGTGTGCTCGTTCGGTTCCTTTCTTTCTTGTAATTCGAAATGCTTCAGGAGAAAGAATTGCTTTCCATTCTTCTTCTGTTTTTTCAATCCGACTTTCAGGTTTAGGATTTCCATTATTAGCAAACTTGAGTACGTCCAACCATTTGAGTATCATAAGTAGGTGTTTTTATTTTTATAAGAAAATGAAATTTTATTAATTGTTTAGGAGTTCTTGGATTTTCAAATCCAATCGAAGCAACGCATTATTGGGGTCAGATCCAAATATAGAATATTTCACATTTCCATTCTCATCCATTAATATCCAATGAGGTGTACCGCCTGCGCCATAGTTTAAAAAAGTAGTATCGTAATTGAAATCTTTATAAAATGGAAAACGAATAAAGAGTTCTTTTTTTGCTTTTTCGAAACGTTCGTGCTTAAAATCTATTCCTTCAAAATTGGTATGAATTCCAATCACATTAATCTGTTCTCCATTTTCATAAACAACTCGGTTAGCATAAGGTACTGCCCTACCTACACAACCTGGACATCCTAAACTAAAAAAAAGTAACAACAAAGATTTTCCTAAATAGTCCTCTACTTTCGGAATTTTTTCTTCCTCAAAAATAGATTCGATTGACCAGTTGGGCAAAGTTTCTCCAAGTGCTATTTGATTTAAGTTGAGTCTATTATTATCCATATTTTTTTTTCTTAGAAGAGGGAAAAGAAATGAGGGAGCAGGGAATAGAGAACAGGGAAAAGAGATGAGAGATTGAATCTCGATGCATTTCTCTCCTCTCTCTTCCCTCCTCTCGCTTCTCCCTAATTTACAATACTTGTTTCAATTAGTATCTCACCAATCAATGATCGATGTACAGGACAACGAGAAGCTATTTCTTTTAATCGTGATTGTTGCTCTTCTGATAAGTCTCCTACAAACTTTAATTTTTTAGAAATATGATCGAGGTAAGTCGGTTTTGAATTTTCACTATCCATGTCTTGTACATGCTTTTTGGAATGTGAAAGATAAACATAGACTTCTTGCAAATCCCATTTTTTACGTTGAGCATACATTTTCAAAGTCATAGCAGTACAAGCTGCTAAACCAGCATTGAGCAACTCATAAGGAGAAGCTCCAAAATCATCACCGCCTACAGAAGCTGGTTCATCCGCTATTAGAAAATGTTTCTTAGTTTGGATAGATGTTGTGAAATTATCTTCGTTTAAATTTAAGTGTCCAACTAACTGCTCTCCTTTTGGATGAAACATTTTATTTTCTTTTACTTCCAAATAACGTTGCGTCCACGAACCAATTACATTCCCTACATAAAGGCTATCTTTTGGTTGTGTAAGCAAGTGATCCGCATTATCCAACGACACAAAACTTTTAGGATGATGAGCATTCACAAATAACGCTTGAGCATTATCGACTCCTACAATTCTATCGAATGGAGCATGCAAAACCAATAATGGTTTTCGTAAATTTTTGACGGTATCAATTAAATCTGTATTACTAAAATGTTCTACAAATTCTTGGTTAATGGTAAAAGGTCTACCTCCGATATTGACTTCTATTTCACCTTTTGCAGCTATTTCATTTAGCTGATGAGAAAAGTGTTTTTTAGTATGTTCGATGCTAGATGGTGCGCCTATGGTTGCTACTGCTTTTACCTCTTCTAGTTTTGCTCCAGCTACAATTACAGCAGCGCCACCCAATGAATGCCCAACTAAAAGTGTAGGAGCTTGATAGTTTTCTTTCATATATTTATGAACTGCTAACAAGTCATTTACATTTGCTCCAAAATGACTTTCAGCAAATGTTCCTTCACTCCTTCCTAAGCCTGTAAAATCAAAACGTAAAACTCCAAAACCATGATTGGTCAGCGAACGGCTGATATTCCGAGCAGCACTCAAGCTACTACTACAAGTAAAACAATGTGCAAAAATGGCATACTGATTTGGTTTCTGATTGGCTGGAAATTCCAATCGTGCATTTAATTCATGTCCTTTTGAATTTACTATTTTAAGTGCTGTGCTTTTCATTTTTAATAGATTTTATTTTTAGATGTTGATATTATCTTTTTCATTGTTCTTTTGTTTTATAAAAAACTTCCAAAACGTTCTGAGTGACAAGTATATCCATTAGGTTTTCGAACTAAGTAATCTTGATGATAAGATTCTGCTATCCAAAATTTAGTAAACGATTCTAATGTCGTTGCAGTTTTTGAAATCCACTTTTCAGAATCATCCACTACCTTAATCATCTCTTCTGCAATTTTTTTCTCTTCTTCATTTTGGAAAAATATAGCAGACCTATAACTTGTACCAATATCATTTCCCTGACGATTGACAGTTGTTGGATTATGAATCCTAAAAAAATAATCTAATATCAATTGGAATGAAGTTTCATCAGGGTCATAAGTCAATTCTATTCCTTCGGCATGTCCTGGGTGGTTTTCGTAAGTTGGATTATCATTAATTCCTCCAAGGTATCCTACCTCTGTATCTTTGATGCCAGGTCTTACTCTAAACAAATCTTCCATTCCCCAGAAACAACCACCTGCGATATAAGCTTTTTTTAAATTGTTCATATATTTAATTTTTTATACGTTTAATTTCTGCAAATATATCCTAAAAGTCTATTCTTATCACCATCTATTCTTCCCTTCTTATTGTCTATTTTTCCTATACCAAATTTGCTGCGATATATATATAGTGCTTAGAAGTAAATAATTACTCTACAACAATACATTTATAAAATAAATCATCCAACTATTTTAAAACTATCTATCTTCATTATCTTCCTTCTATATAATTTTAATCAAGTCATTGATAAAATGACACTCTCCAATTAAAAATGTAACTGTATTGTTATATTTTTTTTGGCTTTAAAAATCTCACAATAGTAATTACTCTTTTTCTTTTGTCTTCATCCTTACCTATTTCACTCATTTCATTTTTAATTAAAAAAAAGCAAAGACTTTTTAATCTTCATTTTTTTCTTTCCCTATCTGAAACCCTTGTGAATAAAGGGTTCATTTCATCCATGATATTTTTGTGATATATGCTTTAATTTTTGTGACTAACTCAGCAATTTTTTGTGACACCTGAGATTCAAATTGTCCTTTACTTTGTGATGTATTACAGAGAAAATAAATCATTTCAATAACCTATTAATTAAAAATAAATAAATCACGCAATTATGAATATTTTAAAATCAAATCAAAAATTTATGAAAAGTTTAATTCAAATCACTTCAAAAAGTATGAAGTTCGGACTTATGACATTATTAGCAGTTATGGTACTTGCCTCATGTAAAGATGATGATGATTCAGGTGTTACACCTCCAAGTGGAACTGACTTCGCAGGAGCAGTATATGCAATGTCAAATGGAGATGGACAAGATGGCGACCCAACTAATACCATCGTAGCTTATGGGCGAAACGATGATGGAACACTAAGAAATATCGGCACTTTTGAAACAGGTGGCGAAGGAGGAGACTTCGACGGCGGAGAAGGTTTAGACCCTTTAATTTCTGCTTATGCTTTAACTAAGTCTGACGATAACAGATTTTTATTTGCAGCTAATGCAGGAAGCAATACACTTTCAGTTTTTATTATCAATGACGATTTTACATTAACTCTTTCGGATCAACAAACTACAAAAGGAACAGGTCCAAACAGCATCACATATAGAGAAGGATTAGTATATGTATCTAATATCGATAGTGATGGAGTATTCAATGGCGAGCCTGACCAAGAAGGAAGCTTAGCAGGATACTGGGTAGATGATGAAGGAAAATTAACAGCACTTGATGGAACTACTCAATTAGGAAATCGTCCTTCAGCAGTTCAGTTTTCACCTGATGGACAATGGTTAGCAGTTACTTCTATCAACTCAGGTTCATCTGCACTTGCTAGTGGTAGCGAAGATGAATTAGTTATTTATTCTGTGAATACTGATGGTACATTGAGTGCTAATCATTGGGGAGCAGCTACTTCAACTTTGAGAGGAAATACAGAAGGGCGTAACCTTCCTTCAGCAATTGGTTTTCAAATCGTAGGTGACAATTATGTAGTAGTTACAGAAGCAAGAGAATTTCAATCTGATGGAACACCTCCAGCATTTACAGCTTTACAATCTGGTTCAGTTTCAACTTGGCAAATTCAAGCAGATGGTAGCCTATTAGCTATCAACATGGATGTAGCATCTGGTAATAGAGCTACTGAGTCAGGAAGAACTGCATGTTGGTTAGATTTCAATAATAGTGGAAATATCTTTTTTGTTTCAAATGCAATTGAAGCAGGTTTAGCTTCATATAGTTTTGATAATGGAAATATTGCTCTTATCAATGAGTTGGCAGCAGAAGGAATTGGCGCAGGAACAACAACTGACCCAGCTACAGCATTCGGTACGACTGATGGTTGGATTGATATGTGGATTAGTGATGATGGAAATTTCTTGTACCAATTATATGGTCTTAACGGAACAATCGGAGTATTCCGAATCAATGGTAGTAACTTAACTTTAGTTGAAGAAATAACTGGAGATCTTCCAGAAACGAATACGCAAGGAATAGTTGCGATTTGATTTTGTAAATCAGTATTATTTAGTGATTAACTAGTATAGTTAATAGTTAGTAAGGTCATCTCTTTTATAAGAGATGACCTTTTTTTGTTTTTTAAATGTGTTTCATTTTTTAGAGTCTGTAACATTTTAATAAGATGATTCGTCTATTAAAAAAACGTACTTTACTCGATGATTTTTTATATGTCATCCCTCTGGGACTTTTCGTTTTATTTATTATAAATATTTCTACCAATATTTCGTCCCTCTGGGACTTTTAAAAAATAATGAGTCCCAGAGGGACGGAATATCGGTAGAAGTAATATCTTAAATTATGATTTCGAGTTCCAGAGGAACGGCACATAAAAACCATCGGGTAGAGTAAAAAACATATATCAGCTATGCAAAAAATAAAAACCATTTTACTCTCCTCTACCCTTTTACTTATTATTTCATTAAATGCAAATGCTCAAAAATTAATTGAAGGAATTGTAATTGATTCCATTACTCATGCTCCTATTGGTTATGTGAATATTGGTATTTTGGGAAATACCAATGGAACCGTTTCTAATGACGATGGACAATATAGTCTACAATTGAAAGCCTCAGATAAGACCATTCAGTTTTCGAGTATTGGATTTTATAACAAAACATTTACAATTGAAAATTGGGAGAAATCTGATACCGTTTATTTGACTCCAAGAGCTTATGATTTGAATAATATTGAAGTTAGTTCAAAAGAATTTAACGAAGAAAAAACACTCGGAACAATAGTCAAGGGAAAGAATACTAATCTTGCTTGGGGAAAATCTGATTACTTAGGTGTTGAAATTGGTATCCCGATTAAAATAAAAAAAGAAACCTTGCTTAAGTCTGCACATTTTAGTGTTCACAGTTCGGCTAACAAATCTCTTTTACTTCGACTTAATATTTATGAATTTAAAAATAAAAAAGTAGGAGAAAATTTACTTACTGAAAATATATTTGTTCAATCGAAAGACCTCGTTGATTATGGTAAAATTGATTTGTCACATTTAAATCTAATAGTAGATGATGATGTACTAGTTGCGCTAGAAACGATTGAAAAGAAAGATGTTCAAGAAGAATTTTATCTTTCCTTTAGAGTTAAGATGCGGAAAAAAACGAATATCTTATATAGAGATGCTAGTCAAGCTAAATTTAAAAAAGGGCTAAAAGGTGGCGCTATTCCTTTTATGCAAATTGGTTGTTATTTGGAGGTGAAGCAGTAGTTAAGTACTTAGACATAAGTACTTAATAACAATACATTTACAAAATGTAAAAAAGGAGAATAAGATAAATCATCTTATTCTCCTTTTTATTTTTTTAAAGCAAATTGTTAGTCGAAATTCAAAAACAACTACCGACTATATTTATATCTAAAGTCAGATTTGGCTGCCATATGTATAACATCAATTTGTCCCATTGTAAAACTATATTCTCTTAGATAACATGGTTTGTAATAAGACATATAATTTTCAATTAAAGGTTTAAATTCATTTCCATTTTCATCTTTAAATCCAACCATTTCACAATTAGAATAATTGACATATACTTCAAAAATATCACCTGGGTCAGGTGGTGTATCACAAATTCTATCTCCAACTTTATCGCAATCTTCAGTCTTGAAATTATCCTTTCCAAACTGATAAGATTCGAAAGTATGATACAATCCAAAAAAATGACCAAACTCATGAGCTACTATTTTTTGATCGGCTAAATCAAATTTACTCATCACAATATTATTAGTCAGTTCCGATAAGATATATGCAAATCCTCCTGTACGTCCACAACTTACCGTTGCATCTTTTCGCTCGCAAAATTCATTTTTGTGATCAAAAATATAAAGGCTGATCATATCTTTCACATCATATTTTTCTGAAAAAATATTATAAGGTTGGTATCTATTTGCAGAGAGTTGTTCCATATGAAGTTGGGAAATAATCACATCTACCCTTTCAATATAAAATTCTACTCGTGCTTGTGAGAATGCTTTATTTAAATTTTCGATAGCACGTAATAATATAACTTCATCTAATTCGATTTTGACTGTATCGTTTTGAACGATGCCTATTCTTAGCGGAAAACGAATGATGTCTTCCAAAACATTTTTATTTTTAATAGTATTATTTCTCATTTGTAAATGAAGCAATTCTGTATTTCTTTTTTCATCTCCTGCC